>CAJXWI010000572.1 GCA_913062735.1 uncultured Arcobacter sp. | reverse complement strand
TATTTTTTAAAATAAATACTTGTTCTAGTAGCATATTTTTAAATTTATCATCAATCTCTCCCACGCTCTTAATAATACTCTCTATTTGAGTTGTAGTCATATTCATGGCAAGTGGCATAATTGTGTCTTTTATTGTATTTTGAAATTGTGTAATTTCTTCTGTAGTCATTTAGGTCCTTTGATATTATATTTTATCACAACAAAATTAATTTGGATTTAAAAATAATACACTTCTATTTATTTTATAGTTAAATAATTTATGAGAGCTAAAAAATAGACATTTTTTTAATATTGTTATATAATATTGTTATATAATATAGGTGTATAAGTATATACAATTGAGGTAGACAATGACTATTGATGTTAACCTTTCACAAACGATAAATACTTTAATCAAATCTAGATTTACAAACAATGTCTCTGACTCTATTCAGAGATTAACCAGTGGCTTAAGCATTAATGATACAGCTGATGATATTGGTGGTCAGATTTCATCTACAAGATTAACTAGTTATTCTTCTTCTTTAAAGCAAGGTATAGAAAATGGTAATAGTGGCTTAGCTTTGGTGCAACTCTCGGATAAAGCTCTTGATAAACAATTAAATATTCTCAATACGATAAAAGAAAAACTTGATTTTCTTAAAGATGGCGCTACAAGTACAGCTGGAATTGATGCGATTAGAAGCGATATCAAGACTCTATTAACGCAATTAGATGATATTGCCTCAAGCACAAGTTTTAATAGTAATTACACTTTACAAGAATCAAACTCAGTCAATGATTTTAGCTTGTCCTTAAATATAACACTGGATGAAAATAGTGGTACTTTTGTATCTACACCCTCTATTAAATCTAATAGTACTGGATTATCTTTGGATACTTTGAAAAATTTGGCTTCAGGTGAACTTACCGAATCAGTTGCTGCAACACAATCTACGATTGTCAGTACTGCAATTACTACCATAGAAAGCTATTCGGACAGTTTTGATTTAACTCAAACAGAAATAGGCATTGGTGTTGAAAATTTAACGAATATAGAAAAAACAACCAGTGAAGCAAAAGATGAAATTTTAAAAGTAAACAAAGACAAAGAAAATGCAATTCTTGACAAATATAGACTACTGGAAAAAGCAAGTGAATTTGCAATAGTACAAGCTAATATTACTCAAGCTGCTGCACTTAGATTATTAACTGATTTAAGTAACCTTGGAAATAAAGTTAATGATAACAATGATAATCTTTACAAACCAAAAGATAATGACAATCCATTTGACCAGTTTAATAAAACAAATAACAATATAAACCTATCTACAGATTCATACAATACAAACACATTTAAGCCAAAAGAGAATAAACCTTCTTTTTCTTCCTCTCCTGACTTAAGTGCATAAAAAGCAATAATTTTAAAAATATTTTCAATATATTATATTTTATGATATAATCGCGAAAAATATTAGGAATGTTAAGTTGATATCATTAAGTAAAAAAATTTCAAGTGTTGTTGGACGAACAAATGCAAATTATGATTTAATAAAAGAAGGTGATCGTATTTTAGTTGGATTTTCAGGAGGAAAAGACTCAACTACACTTATTCATGCTTTGAATCGCTTAAAACGTGTTACTCCTTTCAACTTCGAGTTCAAGGCTGTCACCGTTACTTACGGGATGGGAGAACAAGTTGAGTTTTTATCAAAACACTGTGCTGAACATGGAATTGAGCATGAAATAATTGATACTCAAATTTATGAATTAGCAGGAGAAAAAATCAGAAAAAATTCATCTTTTTGTTCTTTCTTTTCTAGAATGAGAAGAGGGTTCCTTTATTCAGCTGCTTTAGAGCAAGGTTATAATAAGTTGGCTCTAGGACATCACTTAGATGATGCAATTGAATCATTTTTTATGAATTTTTTATATAACGGAGCTATGAGATCTATGCCACCTAAATATACAGCTGAAAATGGACTTGAAGTTATTCGTCCTTTAATATTTTGTAGAGAGCGACAATTAAGAGCCTTTTCCGATGCCAACGAAATTTCTGTTATTGGTGATGAAGCCTGTCCTGCTATGAGATTTGATATAAAAATGCCACATGCAAGAGAAAATACAAAAAAACTTTTAGCAAAAATGGAAGAAGAGAATCCTCAAATGTTTGTATCTATGAAAACAGCTTTTACCAATCTCCAAACATCAACTTTTTTTGATAAAGAATTTCTTGATAATGAGGTAGAATGAAAATTTTAGTTTCTTCTTGTTTATTGGGTGAGGATGTCCGATATGATGGTGAGAATTCAGCCATAGCATATAATACAAGTTCTTCTTTTGGCGAAAAAGAATTGTTTATGGATATTATGTGCGAACACAGTATATATTCTTTTTGCCCAGAGGTATCTGGAGGCTTAAGTACACCAAGAGAAGCAGCTGAAATTATTAGTTCAAAGAAGCCCTTTAATATACAAACTAAAACAGGTGAAAATGTAACCATCAATTTTTTAATTGGAGCAAAAAATGCACTTGACTTATGTAAAGAAGAAAATATTACAGTTGAACTGCTTAAGTCAAAATCTCCTTCATGTGCTAATAACGGCATCTACGATGGTTCTTTTAGTCATAATTTAGTGCCAGGTGTTGGTATTACAACAAAACTTTTAGAAGAAAATGGAATTAAAGTATTTAACGAAAATCAAATTAATGAACTTGCCAAGCATCTAAATCCTCAATTTGATAAAATGAG
>CAJXWI010000571.1 GCA_913062735.1 uncultured Arcobacter sp. | reverse complement strand
AATCTCAACTCTTCTGAATTATCAGTTGTATATACGCTATTCATCAAGTTTGAGATACTACCTTTAGTAGAGAAATCAGTTTCCAATAATGCTGCAGTAGAGTAATCTTCTAGTGTCGTATCATAAAGATACTTCTTAGTTTGTACATCTATTATATTAAAACTACTATTTACAAATTCTAACTCGTAGCGACTTTGATAGTGTGACTCTTCAATTTCATTACTAAGATTTGTTATTCTTTCAAACACATCTTTGTTATATATTTCTAAAAACTTCATATTGTCTTCATACATTGAATTCATCGCATTTTGTAAGATAATCATTTGTTCTTCTGAATACTCCATAAACCTACCTTTTTTAATTACATTTATTATATCAAAACTTTATTTGTACTATTCCTTCACAATGTAAGTGATTATTCAGAAAAGTATAATATAATATGCATTACTATATAACAAAGGTGCTACTTTGGATTTTAAGTCTTTTACAACTAACTATCTCAATGATCTTCACTCCCTCATGAAAACAATAAATATTGATGCGTTTGAAAAAATGAAATCACATATTGAAAATCAACACAAAAAGAATTCCAGAATATATATTATCGGAAATGGGGGCAGTGCTTCGACAGCCTCACACATGGCCAATGATTTAGGTACAGGATTAAAAAGAAGGGACATTTTATCTTTAGATGTATTAAGTTTATGTGACAATACATCAATATCCACCGCACTTGCAAATGATATTGGATATGAAAATATTTTTTATATGCAACTCAGAGACATTCTCAAACCAGAAGATACTATAATTGCTATATCTTGTAGTGGAAACTCACCAAATATTGTAAAAGCGGTTAAATATGGACAAGATATGGGCTCAACTATTATTTCTTTAACAGGATTTTCAGGTGGTAAATTAAAAAATACTTCTGATATCAATATTCACTTCGAAACATCAGATAAAGATTACGGTCTTGTTGAGGATGCTCATATGATAGTCAATCACATGCTTTATACATACTTTAACCAATTGAAGGAATAATTATGTCTGAAAAGATTGTGGATACCTATTTTTTTGATTCAAAACTAGCTCTTGAAGTTGCACTTCAAAAAAATAGAGCAGAAACAAATAATCCTCGTTTAAAAGGACTTCAAATATGTTATTACAATGGAGAAGAGTTAAAAAATACTCCAAAAAACTGTATTCACTTACCCTTAGATAACATTTATTCCTATTTTGTAACAACCAACAATAGATTTCCAAAGTTTGTGTGTTATCAAAATACAAACTTTACGGCAAGTGATCAAATAGCCTTTAACGCAAAGATAGCTGAAGTTTTAAATTTTTCAATCATTGAAAATAACAGGCTTGTTGAAAAATATAAGAGGAAAATTAAAAAAAACAAACCCGATTTCTCCGAAAAAACGCTAAGAGTCTTTGTCCCTGCATGTAGAGAAACAGTTGTTATGCAATATATTTCAAAAAACGTTGCTAGCGCCTTTAAAAACCTAGGATGTAAAGTAAAATACTATATACAAAAAAGTGACATGCAATGTTGTGGTGCTTTAGATAATCTTAAAGCTCAATATAAATTTAATCCACATATTACGTTTAACATTAATCATTTAAATAACGAATTTATACATAAAGATGTCATGAATTTTATTTGGTTTCAAGATTTAATGCCAATTCTTACAGACAATGAATCTTTAAATCTAAGAAAGAGAGACTTCATATTTACACTTAATAAAGGTATGATAAAAGCTCTAAAGAGTAAAGGAGCAGAAAAACAAAACTGTAAAATACAACCTTTTTGTATTGATACTGATATTTATAAATCACGGAAAAGTATACAAAGAAAAGAAAAGATTGTTTTTATAGGCAGCAGTTATAAACAAGCCTTTGATAATGTTCCCGTTCCAAAAAAGTTGAAACAAAAAATATTATATGAGCTACTAGAAGTCTATTTGACAGAAGGTCCTCCTTCCAATAAGAAAAGACTTGAGTATTGTAAAAAATATAACTTAAAAGAATCAGTACTCTTAGGCCATATTACCAATTACATAGAACGGGATATGCTAATTAAAAAAATTGCTAATATGAATCTTAACTTAGATTTTGAGCTATATGGTTATGACTGGGATAAAGATGAAGAACTTAAAAAATATGATAAAGGTGTCTTGGGATATGGAGCAGATATTTCAAAAATTTATAATGGTGCAAGATATGCGCTAGTTTCCGGCGGATACATAGTACAACAAAGAATACTAGAAGGCTCAGCCTCAGGTTCAACTCCTGTTGTTTTAGATGTAAGACATATTGATACCACTTATAATAAGAAGTTTAATAATAGTATGATTTTTTTTAAAAAACCCAGCGAACTTATATCACTGAAAAAAGACAAGAAAAGCTACAACCTAGATCTTCTTGTTAAATCTCATAGCTATACGAACTTTGCACAAGATATACTGAAT
Source organism: uncultured Arcobacter sp. (assembly GCA_913062735.1). The sequence goes on along the minus strand of CAJXWI010000571.1, from coordinate 257 downwards.
ATTGTTGATAAAGATATTCATCTTCGACGAGTTAAATAGGAGTATATTGTGAAAAAGTTAAGAATTCTTGGATTAGGTCGATGTATTATAGGACATTTGGAAAAAGCACTCAATAAAGATTACTCCGATAAGATTTTATTCGACCACCATTATCTCCTCAACTATGAAACATGTATAAAATCAACATTTTCTCAAAAAGAATCTTCTAAAGTTTCAACATTAAAATGTTCTCCATCTATCAGTGATCAGTTATTTTG
>CAJXWI010000570.1 GCA_913062735.1 uncultured Arcobacter sp. | reverse complement strand
GAATATAAAACAATTTTTTATTAATGGAGCGAGCCATAAGAAGTTTACCATTCTTAATATACAAAAAAGCTAATTTATCTATTTCTTTCATCAAAACCTCTGTCCTTGAATATATCTTTTTAGAATAACTGACACCTTGTTATACTGAAATAACGCTAGTACCTATAGTACTTGTATAACCCCCAACAAGAACATTAGTAATGCTTGAATCCTTGAAGCTAAGTGATACTGTTATTTCTGAAGCGCAATTCATTACCCTTCCTTGCTCAAAAATATAATTATTTCCTAAGTTCAAATGCTCCCAAAGATAACATGCTAGTGCTCCGCTAGAACTACCAGTTGCTGATTCTTCTTTGATGCCAAATAAGGGAGCAAAATTGCGACAACTTGCTGTATATTTACTCTTTTTGGAACAAAGTTCAAACACATGAAGACCAACAACATTGTGTTTCTTACAAAAGGCAGCAATAATTTCATCATTTGGAACGATACGATCTAAATAGCCCTTAGGAATAGGAATGATCACGTCCTTAAGTCCTGTAGATATAATTTCAATAGGCAAATTAGTGCTTTCTAGTACTTTACTTTCAATACCAATAATATTTGAAATCTCTGAAGAGGTAAAACAATCATATTTTTTAGGTAATTGTTGATTCATTACAACCTTGCCATCGCTGTTTATCCTTACACCTAACATTCCAGCTTTTGTATTTTGAACATAAGAGCCTGCAAGAAGAATTCCTTTTTCGTACAAAGTAGAAAAAACTGCTAGTGTCGCATGACCACAAAAATCTACTTCTCCTGTGGTAGTAAAAAAAGAGACATTAAAGCAATCCTGCTCATCACTTGTAACAAAGGCTGTTTCTGAATAACCTACTGCTTGTGCAATTTTTAGTTTTTCTTTATCGGATAAATTATCGGCATTCAAAACAACACCTGCTTTGTTTCCGCCTTTTTTATTTAGAGTAAATGCGTTTACTAGTGTAACTTCAATATTTGACAATCCCCTACTCCTTGTACCAATTATTTTGTGTCTATTTTATATCAATATTACTTAAATAAAAAGAAACAAAGAGGAATGATAAAACCCATTGATTCTTTAATATTTTATTTTTGTTGCTAAATGAAGTCTATTTTGCTACTATACAAAAAAATAAGTCTTATAATCAGATTTGTAAGATATTGGAGTATTAACATTATGGAAAATGTAAGTGAATTAGTTGATCAAATAATAAATGAAGAAAGTCTAATATATGCTATCTTTAGTGGCGTAAAAAACAAATCTGAAAAAACGTTCAACAAAGTAAGTATAAAAAAAGTAATTATCAAAAATGAAGTCAAACATCAATTTGAATATTTTTATGATAAAAACGTAGAACATAAAAACTTAGATAAGAAAGAAACAAAAGCAGAAATTAATAAGTACTTTCAAACCTATTTCAAACAAGGCCTTATTAATACAATAGATGCTGATTATCACATACTAGTAAATAAAAAAGGCCTAGCAAAGATAGCTAAAAAAGCTGCCTCTCGTAAATTTGAAGAGATTTCTCATAACAGAAAGAAAAAATATATTCTAAATGAAGGTGAAAAAACACCTTTTTTAATAGAGTTAGGAATCATGTCAGAAGAAGGCAAAATCATTAACTCAAAATACGATAAGTTTAAACAAATAAATCGTTATTTAGAGTTAGTATCTGATTGTATTCCTTATTTAGATAAAAATAAAACCCTTAGAATTATTGATTTTGGATGTGGAAAAGCCTATCTAACTTTTGCTCTTTATGATTATTTAGTTTTAAAAATGGGATACAATGTTGAAATTGTTGGTTTAGATTTAAAAGAAAATGTAATCAAATTTTGCTCTGATTTGGCAAAGAAACTAAGTTTTGATGACTTACGTTTCGTGCAAGGAGATATTAAAGGCTTTACAGAATTTGAAGAAGTAGATATGGTTATCTCCTTGCATGCTTGTAATACTGCAACAGATGATGCACTCTCAACTGCTGTTAATTGGGGAGCTAAAGTTATTTTAGCAGTACCTTGTTGTCAACATGAATTATTGAAAAAAATAAAAAACAGTGCAATGGCACCTATGCTTAAATTTGGAATAGTAAAAGAAAAAGTATCTTCTTTAATTACTGACAGTTTAAGAGCAAATGTATTAGAAATCATGGGTTATCGCACACAAGTACTTGAATTTATAGATATGGAACATACGCCTAAGAATATTATGATTAGAGCTTTTTTTGAAGATATTCAAAGTATTGATAAAGTGGTCAAACAATATAAAGAGTTTAAAATACAATGGCAAGTTTCTCCTTATATAGAAGAAGCATTTGGAAAAAAACTGACTGATAAATTAGGGTAAAAAGAATTGGGGATTAAGCCCAATTCCACTTAGTCAATTTACTATCCCATCAAAAAACCACTAACTTTAAAAAAATTAATAGTATTAAAAATGTTTAGAAACTTTCCCATTCATCACTGTTTTCTGTTGCAGTAATAGAATTGTTTTGGCGATGCAAGTTAACTTTAGATTCCATTTCTGTTCTTTTTACACTTCTTACTTCTATTGGTTTTGCTGATTCTGTATCATGTTTATTGGGACGAGACTTATGAAACTCTTTCACTGATTTCTCGGCACTTCTTCTCTCGTTTTTAGAATAATCTAAATCATAATTTTTTGATCTTCTATTTTGAACACTATCTTTACCTTTAAACTCTTTTAAA
>CAJXWI010000569.1 GCA_913062735.1 uncultured Arcobacter sp. | reverse complement strand
GTTATGATAGGTTATCATTTATGACTCTTGCATTGACTAAAGGTATACTGTGAATATCAAATTATTATTTTTTCTTTTATTATTCCTATCCAATATCTTATTTTCAAAAGATTCTTTAAAAAATGTTAGTGTACAGCTCTCTTGGTTACATCAATTTCAATTTGCTGGTTATTATATAGCAAAGGAAAAAGGTTTTTATAAAGATCTTGGTATTGATGTAAATATCAAAGAATATAAATTTGGTTTGGATATAAAAAAATCACTTTTAGATAAAAAAGACCACTTTGTTGTGGGGAAAGCTTCTTTGGTAATAGATAAAATATCTGGCCAAAATATTGTTGCTTTAGCAGCTATTTTTCAGCACTCTCCTTTGATGTTGCTGGTACGTGAAGACTCGGGAATAAAAACCGTAAAAGATTTACGTGGCAAAAATATTATGATAACCAAAGATGCAAAAAACACAGCAGCTATTTTTGCAATGTTAACTTCACAAAAAGTTGATTTAAACGAACTCAATATACAAAAACACTCTTTTAATATTCAAGATTTAATCAGTGGTAAAACTGACATCATGGCTTCGTATGTATCCAATGAACCTATAAAACTGGAATCACAAGGTATAAAGTATAAAATTTTTCATCCAAAGGATTATGGTTTTGATTTTTATAGTGGAATGTTGTTTACATCAGGGGACTTTCTTGATGCCAATCCTGATACGGTTAAAGCCTTTCATGATGCAACTATAAAAGGATGGAACTGGGCTTTTGAGAATATAGAAGAAAGCGCAAAAATCATCTTTGAAAAATATAATACACAAAATAAAAGTATTGATAACTTTATTAAAGAAGGTCAGACTTTAAAAACCCTTGCTTATGATAAAAACAACAATATTGGAAATATTTCAAAACAGAGACTAAGAGAAATAGCCAATGTTTTTTTAGTGATGGGTTTGGTTAATAAAGATTATAATTTAGATGATTTTATTTACAAATATAATGGAGATAACTCTAAAAAGATTTACTTAAGTAAACATGAAATTGAGTGGATTAAAAATCATCCTAATATTACTTATGGAGGTGCTAATTGGGCACCGATTCATAATTATACACAAGATGGTCTATCAGAGGGAATAGCTGAAGATATCTTGCAACTTATTGCCAGTGAATTACAACTAAGTACTAAGTATAAGAAACAAGATGAGTGGAATAATGCCTTAAAAGATATAAAAAATAAAACCTTAGATATAGGACTAGCTACTTCAACTTCAAAAGAGAAAAAAGAATATGGGTTATTTACAAAATCATATGTTAATTTTCCCTTGGTGATAGTGACTAAAAATGATGTTTCATATATCTCAGATACCAGTGAGCTAAATAATAAAGTTGTAGCTGTAGGAGAAAACTATACTGGACATTATTTTCTAAAAGAGAACTATCCTAAAGTGGAAATTTTAGCAGTAAAAGATAGTAATGCAGCTCTAGAAGCAGTCTCAAATAATAGAGCTTATGCCATGGTAGAAATACTGCCAGTGGCTGCACATAAAATTAGAGAACTGCATTACAACAATCTTAAAATATCAGGTACAACTGAGTATAACTTTGAAGTTAAAGCTTTTGTTAGACAAGATTACCCTGAATTAGTAAGTATTCTAAACAAAGGAATTGATAGTTTAAGTAGTGAAAAAATCGATGCAATAGTTAGTAAATGGCTTGCTGTTAAGTATGTACGTGAAATTAATTATGAATTACTCCTACAAGTAGTGTTGTTTTTTATTATTGTAATTGTTGTGTTAATTTATATTCAAAATACAAAATTGAAAAAAAGTAATAAAAAGCTGAAAGTAACCCTTGAAAATCTAAAAGATACTCGTGAAGATTTGCTGGCTTCTGAAAAAATGGCCACCTTGGGTGAGCTTGTTGGTGGAGTAACCCATGAGATTATTTCTCCTTTAAGTGTGGGTATTATGGGCAGTTCTTATATTGCTGATATGACAGAAGAAATTTCACAGCTATATAATACACAAGATATGAGTGAGGGTGACTTTAGAGATTATATTGCTGATGTGAGTGAAACTTCAAAAAGTATAACTTTAAATCTCAACAGAACAAAAATATTGGTCAATTCTTTCAAAGATGTTGCTGTTGATCAAGCTTTTGAGGATATAAGAGATTTTGTAGTTAAATCTTATATTGATGAGATTCTTATGTCTATGACCAGTAAACTAAGACAGTCAAAAGTAAAAATAAATGTTGAGTGTGATGAAAAACTGGTGGTTAAAAGTCATCCTGGATATATTGCTCAAATATTGTTTAATTTTATCAATAACTCACTCACCCATGGTTTTAAGGAAAAAGAAGAAGGGTTAATTAGAATTATCTTTGTGGAGCAAGTATTGGATAAAAAATTATCCTTGACTTATATTGACAATGGTAAGGGTGTTGCCAATAAGCTTAACCATAAGGTTTTTGATGAGTTTTACACCACTAAAAAAGGTGAGGGTGGGACTGGTTTGGGTCTCTATATTGTAAAAACCATTGTTGAAAACAAATTAAATGGAACTATTTCTTTTAAGAGTGAGGTGGGACAAGGTGTTGAGTTTAAAATATTGATTCCTTTGGATTAAAAGATAAAAAAGAGATATTTTACTTGACTTAGCATAAAAAATAGTGATATACTAAATCTGATTTAAATTAATATTTTCCGTGAGGTAACATTATGTCTAAATACGCCAAC
>CAJXWI010000568.1 GCA_913062735.1 uncultured Arcobacter sp. | reverse complement strand
CAAACAGTCATATCCTTTTTCCGCTAAAAAATAAAAAGATTTAGCTTTCTCAAAGTCAGGGGAAGAGCCTTATGAAAGATTATTCTACTTACTACTCTTACTATCTCCTTATATCTTAAAAAGAAAATCACATCTATTTAATCGGATGAAGTATCATCTATTTTATATATTAAGTTATGGACTCTTCAGTCCAAATTTTATTGATTTACAAATTTAATTTTTAATGCTATAATACATCTATACATCACTACGCAAAGGAAATTAATATGCACAGATTAAATCTAACAATAGATGAAGAGTTATATGAACAAGCAAGAGCATTTTCTTTCATTGAAAAAAAATCAATTTCTCAAATGATTAGAGAAAGTTTAGGAGAATACCTTTCTAAAAATTCTAAAACAAAAGAACAAGCGAAACTAATATTAGAAGCAGACGACGAAAAAGAAATTTTAGAAATCTTATCAAATGAAAAATTTACTTCAAATGATGATTTTAAAAGTAAATTTAATTTATGAAAATATCATATTCTAAAACTTTTGAAAAGAAGTTCTCAAAATATGATAGAAAACTTCAAGAAAAAATATTTAGTGTAATTCAAAATCTTCCAAAGGGAGATATAAAAAGATTAACAGGAAATGATATTCCTCCCATTTTTAGAATAAGAGTATCAAAATATAGGATATTATTTCATATGAATGAAGAAGAAATACAAATATTAAAAGTTGATAGTAGAGGTGATATCTACAAATAGTTACACCCTCTAATTTTAATTTACACTCCTATGAATCAATCTTCACTTCTCAAAGATACAATGCTTTTCATTCCTAACTATTAACATTAAGTTAATATTCATATCTTACAATCTTAATATACAAATATTAAGGTCAACAATGAAATTATTGTTTTTACTAATAAGTTTTATTTCTTTTTCTTTTGCATTAAGTCAAGAAGAAAGTAAACATTTATTAAATCGTACTTCTTTTTCTTATAGCCAAGCAGACTTGAAATTATTTCAAAGCTTTAGTAAAAAAGAAGCCATTTCTTTTTTACTAAATTCTGCTAAAGATACAAAGACTTTAGTGGTGCCACAAGATTTAAAAGAAATTTCTTTGCCTGTTAAAAATAGAAAGTCTCTTTCACGTGAAGAAAGAAAAGTATTAAGAAAAGCGCGTGTGAAAAAAATGAAAGAACTTCAAATGTGGTGGTATCAAATGATGCTTTCTCCCCAACATGCCTTTAGAGAAAAAATGACACTGTTTTGGCACAATCATTTTGTATCTTCTTATAAAGTAGTTAAAAACCCTTATTTCATGTACAAACAAAATCAACTCTTTAGAGAAAATGCTCTTGGTAATTTTGATACTTTTTTACATAAAAGCTCAGAAGATTTGGCCATGCTTATTTATTTAGATAACAATTCAAATAAAAAATCCCATCCCAATGAAAATTATGCCAGAGAGCTCTTAGAACTCTTTACTTTAGGGGAGGGCAATTATTCTGAGATGGATATAAAAGAAGCAGCAAGAGCATTTACTGGTCTTAGAGTTAATAGAAAAAAACAAATAACAGTGAGAATAAAAAAGTTCCATGATTATGGGAATAAAACCTTTTTAAATCAAAGTGGGAATTTTGATGCAAAAGATATTATTGATATTATTTTACAAGAAGATCAAATGGGAGTTTTTATTGTTTCAAAGTTGTATAAAGAGTTTGTAAATGAAGAGATAAATGCTAGTTTAGTTAAGACTTTGGCAAAAGACTTTAAAGAATCTTCTTATGATATTTCTTTGTTAATGCAAAACTTATTATTAAGTGATGATTTTTGGAATATGAAAAATAAGAGTATTAAAAGCCCAAGCGAATTAATGATTGGGCTTATCAAAAACTTAGATATAAAAGTAAGTAAAAAAGAACTTCGTTTTTTAATCAAATTTGGTAAAAATTTGGGGCAAGAATTATTTAATCCTCCTAATGTTAAGGGATGGATTGGTAATAAAGCATGGATTACTTCTTCGTCTTTTGTATTAAGACAAAATTTTATTAAAAAAGTTGTTAATAGAAAACTAAAGAATAAAAAACTAAAAAACTTTGATATTAATAACTATGAAGAATTCCAGGCCTATTTTTATCCTATAAAAAGTAAAAAAGAATATGTTTTTAAAAACAATAAAAAACATTTCTCTCTTCTTTTAACAAAATCTATTTATCAATTAAGGTAAGAATATGAAAAGAAGAAATTTTATAAAAAGCTCAATCTTAGCAGCCCTTGTATTGTCTTTGCCTACTTCTTTTATGGCAAATACTAACAAGAAAAAAACCTTAGTTCTTTTAGAGCTTAATGGGGGAGCTGATTATTTAAATATCGTTATTCCTTATAAAGAAAAGAATTATTATGATTTACGACCCACGCTTGCATTAAAAGAAGAAGAGTATTTAAAACTGAATGATTCCTTAGCTCTTAATAAAGATTTGGATTTTCTTCATTCTTTATATCAAGATAACACTATGGCAATAATCAATGGTTTAGGGTATGAAAAACCTAACTTATCACACTTTAGAGCTATTGAGATAGTTGAGACGGGAAGTAATAGTAATGAGTATTTAGAAAGACAAAATTACTTTAAATAAATGATAAAAAATAATAAAAACATCAAATATTTATTTATCTTAAATCCTATAATTTCATAATTTTATATATGTACCACCACAAACACCTATATTATTTTTTATATTTAG
>CAJXWI010000567.1 GCA_913062735.1 uncultured Arcobacter sp. | reverse complement strand
CTACATGTTCTTTGCAGCAGGTATAGGAGCTTACAATGTAGCGATGTTCCATTTATTTACTCACGCTTTCTTTAAAGCACTATTATTTTTGGGCGCAGGTTCTGTAATTCATGCATTTAAAGACGAGCAAGATATAAATAAAATGGGAGGAGTTTGGAAAAAAATTCCTTATACAATGATGCTTATACAGTAGGTGCTGATGTCATTGTAGCAGCAGATTTTGAAATGATAATGCATCATGTAGATGGTATTGAATCTTTTGGTTTTGCTAATCATTATAAATTGCCTCATTATGTGACCTTTCAAACAGATTATCAAATTTTCCAAAGTGCTAAAAAATATGCCAAAAAGAAGGAAGAAAAATGACCTATGGATTTTTAGACGAAGAAGCAAAAAAAGAAATCAGAAGATCAATTTTAAAAGCCATAGCAATTCCTGGATATATTGTTTCTTTTGCTTCAAGAGAGTTACCAATTGCAAGAGGATGGGGTACTGGTGGGCTACAAGTCACACTTGCTATTATTAATGAAAGTGATACCTTAAAAGTGATTGATCAAGGATGTGATGGCAGTGTAAATGCTGTTAATATTCGTAATTTTATAAAAAGTGTTACAAAAGTAAAAACAACATTTAGTACAAAAGAAGCAAGTATTATTCAGACCAGACATCGTATTCCTGAACAAGAACTACAAGAAGGCCAAATCTTAGTATATCAAGTGCCTATGCCTGATATTTTGGAAACAGTGGAGCCAAATACAGCCAAACAAAAAATAATGCATGCCAATGCAGATTATTCAAAACTATGGGTTTTATTATACGAAGATACGTCTTTATTTGGGGACAGTAGAATTTCAAATAGATATCCTGTTCTTGTTGAAAATAGGTATGCCATGGACCCAAGTCCTATTCCTAAATACGATACCTTAAAACTAAATAATAATAAAGCCTTACAGTTATTTGGAGCAGGGCGTGAGAAAAAAATATATGCCTTGCCTCCTTATACAAAAGTTGAACCTTTAAAATTTGAAGATAAAGAGTTTTTAGTTGAAAACTTTGAAGGAAAAGTATGTAAGCGTTGTAAGAGTTCTCAGTCTTTTTTAGATGAATTATATAACGACGATGGAAGTACAAGTTATTATTGCAATGATACCGACTATTGCGATACTTATAAAGAAGGCAAGTTATGATTTTAGATATCAAGAACCTAAGTAAAATCTTTGGTAAAACGTGTGATATGTGTTTGGATGAAACAGGAGCAAAACCCAATTCTTCAATTTGCCCTAAATGCAAAAGTATAGTAGGTGTGAATAGAGTGAATTTGTCTTTGTATAAAGGAGAAGTTTTAGGAATTGTTGGAGAAAGTGGTAGTGGAAAATCAACCCTTCTTCAATTGATTTATCAAGATGTAAAAGCAAGTGAAGGTGAAATTTTCATTAAACATTTTAAAGATAAAGAAGGAAAAAGAAAGAATATTCTTGATGCCAATTTAAATGAACTAGGAGATTTACGTAATTCTATTATGTCAATGATTTACCAAAACCCTCGTTTGGGATTAAATTATCAATTTTCAGCAGGAGGTAATATTGCTGAAAAGATTATTTGCTCTGGGGTTAAGAATTATAAAATGATTAGAGAAAGAGCCTTGTATTTTTTAGATAAAACAGAAATACCTAACTCTCGTATTGATGATTATCCAGAATATTTCTCAGGAGGACAGCAGCAAAGAATACAAATTTCTAAAGCCCTGTCTTCAAATCCAAAAATACTTTTATTAGATGAACCGACAACAGGACTAGACTTATCAGTACAAGCAAAGATACTAGATTTAATTAAAGAATTACAGCATGAAATTGGTTTTTCTATGGTGGTTGTTTCACATGATTTAGGGGTAATAAAACATCTTACAGATATTACAGTGGTAATGAAAAATGGGCAAATTGTTGAGCGTGGTTTGACCGATCAAGTTTTGGAAGATCCACAACATCCCTATACCCAACTGCTTGTATCTTCAATATTGTAAAGGCAAAGAATGATTCGATTAGAAGTAAAAAACTTAAAAAAAATATTTCATGTGCATACCCAAGGGGGTATAGAAGTTACTGGTTTCAATGATATCAATTTTGAATTAAAAAAAGGTGAATTCTTATCTTTGTTTGGACCTTCTGGTGCAGGAAAGTCTTCCGTACTTAAAACACTTTTTAGAACCTATACTACTAGTGGTGGGTCTATTATTTTTAATAAAGACAATGGGGCGCGTATTGATATCTCAAGAGTCAATGAAAGTGCTATTTTAAAACTGCGTAAAGACGATATCGGTTATGTTTCACAGTTTTTACACATCTTACCTCGTGTAAGTGCAGTTGAAGTAGTGAGTCAAGAATTAATGTTTAAAGGGGAGTCTCAGAGCACATCTATTTTAAAAGCAAAAGAAATGTTAGCTTATTTATCTATTAGAGAAGAATTATTTGATCTCTCTCCTTTAACTTTTTCAGGTGGTGAGCAGCAAAGAGTAAATATAGCAAAGGGAATTATTGCTCCTAAGTCTTTATTACTTTTAGATGAACCAACAGCATCATTAGATAAAAATAACACCATGAAAGTGATTCAAAAATTGCAAGAAATAAAAAAAGAAGGTGTATCAATGATTGGTATTTTTCATGACCTAGAAGCCATGGATTTAATTAGTGACAGAGTATATAAATTAAGTAGGGTAAAATGAAAAATGTATTAAGAAGAGCAATTGAATT
>CAJXWI010000566.1 GCA_913062735.1 uncultured Arcobacter sp. | reverse complement strand
TTCTATTCGTGTAGGGTTTAAGGGAACATTTTTTAATACTATTTTTGCCTCAGGCGTAATAGCAGCAGCAATAGCAAAAAAGAAAGCAGATGATGGATCCGTTGGAACAGTAATTTCTAGAGGTTTCAGTTTGCCTTTTAAAGGTGTTATATTAATAAAACCTTCTTCATCTGTAAAAATATCAGCGCCCATACCCGTAAGCATTCTCTCTGTATGATCTCTTGTTAATTCATTTTCTTTATATTTACAAACCCCATCTGCTTTTAAAGCAGCCAAAATCATTGCTGATTTTATTTGTGCTGAATCAATAGGCGAAGTATACGTAAAGGCTTTTAAAGTACCACCTCTTACAAATAAAGGTGCTTTATTTCCATTTTCACGCCCATCAATTTGTGCCCCAATACTACGTAAAGGAATAACAACACGGTTCATTGGTCTGTTATTTAAATATCTGTCTCCACTTAAAACGAAAGCTCCAGGCATTGAGGATAATAAACCCGTAAATAATCGCATTCCAGTACCTGCATTTCCACAGTCCAAAATTTCTTCTGGTTCGTAGAAATTTTCATTAGGAGTAATTTCTATACTTGAACCCTCTCTTTTTATGCTTGCACCTAATTGTTCAATAATACTTAGAGAATTAAGTGTATCTTCTGCTGTTAAAAAGTTTTTTATTTTACTTGTTTTATTAGAAAAAATTGAAAACATTGCACATCTGTGTGAAATAGATTTATCACTTGCAATAGAGTCAATTGTTTTTCTAAAACTTTGGTTTAATGCTTCAATACGTATACTTTTCATTTTTTACCTTAGTGTAATACTTAATTCTTCGTTTAATGTTTTTACCAGTGCATCCATTGTAGATGTGATATCTTCTTCTTCCATTGTTTTATTAAAATTTTGTAATACAAAACGAATCGTAAGAGAATCAAATTCTCCTAATTTATCATCAGAGTAAATATCAATTAAATTAAATTGTTGAATATTCTCATTTTTTAAATCAATAATACATTTTTTAATTTTTGCATAGTCTAGTTCTTTTGGAACAATAAGAGATAAATCTTTTTTTGAAGCTTGAAATTTTGAATATGTTTGTGATTTTACTAAATCATTAGTAATTGAAGAAAAATCAAGCTCAGCAATGAAAGTATCATTTAAAGAATAATCATTTGCTACACTTGGATGTAGTTTTGAAATATAACCCACTTTTTTATTGTTTATTATAATATCACCGTTTTGAAAAGGGTGAATGAAATCATTTAATTTTTCATTGTTTTCATTTTTTACTATTTCAAAACTTCCAATAGAATTTAATACTTTTTTCGCAAATTCAAAAAAGTTAATATTTTGCGGTTTTCCCGCATTTGATAATTGTTCTTGTTCTTTTTCACCTGAGAAAACAAAAGCAATTTTAGAACTTTCTTCTCTTTTTTCATTAAATACAGTACCAATTTCAAAAAATGCAATGGATTTAAAGCCATGTTTTACATTTAATCCTAAAGATTCAATTAAATTAGGAAGTAAAGAAGTTCTGTATGTATTTAATTCTTTTACTATTGGATTTAAAATATCTAAGCTTTCATTAACAACTGAAAAATTGTATTTCTCTAAAATATCTTTATTTGTAAACACATATGTTAATGTTTCATAAAAACCATTTGAAACAGATTTTTGTCTTATAATATTCTTTTTGATATATGTTTGTGAGGTAGTATTTGTTCTGTTAACTTCTTCTATACTTAAAGGTTTTGATTTAATATTATCAATACCAATAATCCTTACAATTTCTTCTGTAACATCAGCAATATTTTTAATATCATGTCTGTATAAAGGTATTTTCACCCCTAATACATTATCAATTCCTTCACGAACTTCGAAACCCAAAGAAGATAAAATAGATTCAATTTTTGCTTTTTTAGTAACTTGACCAATAATTGAGTTTACTTTTTTAACACTTACATCTAAAGAAAGCTTTTGTTTATCATCAACAAATATCTCACTTCCTTTATGAATTAAAGCTCCAAATGAAGATACAAGTGTTGTAAAATAATCAATACCATAAGAAACATCAGGCTCAGATCCTCTTGAACTTTTGTAATATATCTCACCTGTTTTAATCTTTTTTTCAAATACATTTTTAGCCAATAACTCTGGGTTAATGTATGAAGCTTCTAAGATATACTCTGTATCTTCTTGTGAAACTTTTTCATGAGAAATACAAATGGTACTTAATTTCTCTTTTCCATAAACACAATCAAAATTATTTTCATCTTTTTTAATATGTAAAACAGATAAATCATTGCATTTATCAGTTTGGTTTTTAGCATAAGCATTCAATAAAACACCATTGGTATGGATTGAATAATTAATAGCATCTTGAATGTCATTGTTTTCATATTTATTTAATAAAGCAAGACGAAGTTTGTGCATAATTGGTAATTTGAAATTTGAGAAATCTATGGCTTTAAAAACAAGGGATGCATCCATTTTTGAATCGCATTCTATTTCTAAACTTTGTCCAATTGAAGACATGCCACATGATGAGAATGGTCGTACCGTCGATATCGTACTAAACCCACTGGGTGTACCGTCTCGTATGAACATCGGTCAGATCTTAGAAACTCACCTAGGCTTAGCGGCTCGTGGTATCGGTGACCAAATCACTGAAATGCTAGCGCAGCAACGTCAGGTTAGTGAACTTCGTGACTATATCCAGCGGGCGTACGCATTGGGCGATTGTAATCAGGAAGTTGATCTTG
>CAJXWI010000565.1 GCA_913062735.1 uncultured Arcobacter sp. | reverse complement strand
AATAATGCACTCCTCTCCTTTTTCATTTAACATGTATTTTGGTTGAGGATCATATTCTTCTTGTAAAACAGCTAATATTTTTTCTTGAGTTTCTAACTGTTTTTCCATTAATAATTTTATGTCTTTTAATAAACTAGAATTAAAAGGTTCTTTTTTGCTGCTAGTATTCTCTTCAGCTTCTGGTGTAATATTTGATTCACCATAAGCAAATCCTTTTTTATTATTACTAATGTCAATCTGCGATTCTTTGGTATCTTCGTTATTGTTAGGTAGTAATATATTTGTTGCTTCATCACTTGCGTTTAAGTTTAAAACCAATATAATACTTACAATTAATAATGTTAATATTCTCATTACAATCCTTTTTATTAAAATGTATTGTAATATTAATATACTATTACTTAATAAACATATAAAAAGGTATTATAATGGCTAATAAAAAGAAAGATGTGGCTGAAGAAGATGAAAAAGTAATAAAATCAATTAATATGTATAAAACCAGAAGAGATAAAGTAGACAATTACATCGCTCAAAATGGTGGGTATTTTGGTGATATTGTTGAAGCAGGAATTGATTTGTTTTTTGAAGCATTGGAAAATGGAAATAACGTCATGATTGAAACTCTAGGGTTAGAAGATCCAGAAAATACTATTCTTATTCCATTGCCACTTTACTTGGAAATGAAGGGATTATCTCATACTCAAGTGAAAAACCTTGAAAAGAAAAATAAAGTTAATATTAAATCTTAATCAGAAAAAAGTGCTAAAGGTAATATCTCAAAAAATAGATTTGTAGTCCTACATATAAAAAATCCTGATTTTTATCAAGGTAAGGTCGCGCTATTAGAAAAAACTCAAATTAATTTTCAAGACCAACTTGACGAACTAAGAGAAGAACTTCGTAAATCTAAAGTATAGTTTTAAATAACTATACTTGTCTAAAATAGAACCTTTACATAAATTTTAATAATGTTTTCCTTCATATACGTAAAGTGTTCTATTGCTTAATATCCACTCATCACACTCTTTTCTGTTCGTAAGAATGTAACTATATAGCTCTTCAATTTTTACAAGTATATCCTGCGAGAATACTTTATTTGATATTTTCATTAAAAAAATATTTTCATTAATTTGCTTTTCGATACCGCCTACATCCTCATATAAACCCACTACATGACATATTTTATCAAACTGCATGGATAATCTTTCGTAAATTTGAGTGATTCCATCTTTTTTCATTTGAAAGACATCATCTTTATTTTTTCCAGAAAACTCAAAATCATAAGATAAAACATTCGTATAATCAGATTTCTTGAGTGAGGCAATTTTAGTAACCTCAACGCCGATATTTTTGAGTATACTTGTAATGTTATCTCTGTTCCCAAACATTGTTTCATACAAAATTGTTCTAAATCTTTTCCTATCTGAAAAATTTGACCAGGCAATATGTTCCATAATAAATAAATCAGAATAATCTAGACTTGTTCTATGGTTTAAATATGCAGACATTTTTAATATCTCAATGGCATATCCAAACTTTCTATCAGAACAACTGACTCCTTCTTTTACGGTATTTGCAATTAAATCAAGGTAAATAGACTCAAATTCATCAGTCATAGTAATTTCTCTTGCATTATCATGGCAATAGTCGATGTCATCTAAAGAAAAATGTACTGGGAGTTCTTTTGATGTATCAAAATCTTTATTAATGAACTTTTTTCTGTTTTCTCTACTTTGAATTCTAAGTATTTCAATTCTAAACATTAACCTATCATCAAACGGCTTAACCATATCACCTGTTGGAAATTCATTTGATGCACCAAATGCACTTCGTAGATTAACTTTTACAGCTTTACCATTAACTGTGAAATACCTCTCATTCAATACAGATAATAAGGATACTAATAAATTATCTCTTGATTTAAATAATTCATCAAAAAGCACAAAGTGAGATTTTACAAAAGAATCATCAGCAGATTGGTCAGCACCGAGAAGTTTTTCTTCTTTTGTTTCATGTGTCATTTGGATTTCCCAAAGTTTCGTATCTTTAATTACAGAAGTAATCATTCTTATGTTCATTCATCTCAACATAGTAAATTTTTTTACCATTTTCAAGAATAGCAGGAGCACCTGTAAAGTTTTCAACTCCATATATCATTTTCAATGCAGGTAAGGTATAAATCTTCTCTAGTGCTTTTGCACCTTCTACACTAGACCACATGTGATAACACTTATTTGGAGTTTCGGCAAATAGTGCAGTAAAAATTCCAATTACTGCAATTAACATAATTTTTTTCATTCATTTCCTTTTAAATTTTTAGTTTCTAACTTTCTCATAATGGTTATTATCGGACATATTCTAGAGCACTGAATAAGAATCCTGTACCTTTATATTTAGGATCAACTAAATTAACTATATTTTTCCCAGAAGGGTATTCATCTGCCTTTTTACATGATTTATTAGGCAAACTATTAAGTTTACTAAGCAGTTCAATACTTTTAAATCTCTCGATAATATTAGGCTCAATTTTAATGCAGTTATAGTTAAGTCCCCATGCAGGATGTTGGAAGGTTTGAGCATTATAAGTAAGCATTTCTCCACTTAAATAATCAACAGTTTTTTCAATATTTAACAACTTATTAAATACTTTATTTAAAGGTAAATATATTCCATTGCTTCTAACGTATACATCTGTTGTAGAAAAAGTTGGATAGTTTTCTTGTCCTGAAAAAGAACTGCTTCTTAGTTTCTCCTCGTTCGCACTCA
>CAJXWI010000564.1 GCA_913062735.1 uncultured Arcobacter sp. | reverse complement strand
TTGCCTCGTGAAAGTTGCTATTGTTTTTTCTTCTAAATGCATGGCAACGACTCATTATTCACCTTTTCCATCGTCTATAAAGAATATTAATTTTTTACTTATTTTATACCTGTATCGTGGGATACTTATCCATGAGAAATTTCAGTTATTCATTGCTCATGACTGGATCATCTTCATGTTCTTCTGAGTCTTGGAATTAAACCAGAATGAAACCATTCTTTTAGGTGACGTTTGCACAAAATGGAATGTTAGAATGTGCTAATGCAAATTATACTTATGAAGAATCTTTACTTTCAGTGTCCAAAATAATGAAGCACAACCGAGCCAAAATTAGTACTCATTATTTTGGACACTGATTTTATTACATCTTGTAAGATATTTAATAATAGTGAAATAAAATTGCTAGAATACCATATATACTCAATAAAGGATTAATCATGAATGGAATCGAAATCACAGTAATTATTGTTTTATTTATCGCGACTATATTGGTTATTGCCAAGTTTGATACAAGTAAGAAACACAAAGAATAAATTAGTCTTTGTTTTTTCTAGTTTAAATTATAAACAGGTTTAGTTTGTGAGAAAAATGCACCAGCCAATAGTATTGCAATCAAACCAACAACAGCTAATACTCCATAAATAGCAAATTGAAATATAGTCCCTAGAATACCTACTAAAAGATTTGTATTTTTGATATTCAGATATAACATTGTAATTAGGCCTATAAGTCCTATTCCAATTAACAATTGTCCGTTGAGAATATCTCCACTTGATTCAACTGCATGTGCGTATGCTTTTTCACCAAGGAAAATAAAAACATATGATATTGCAACTATAAAATAGCTATTCCAATCTATGAATTCATAATTGTATTTTTTATCCGTATACTTATTTAAATAATCAATAATTAAATGAGTAATAAACAAAGCAACAAGTATTCCAATTATTTTTAAAACCAACATGACAACTCCTCATATTTACGGTATTTATAGGTGTGATTTTAGCAAAAAATAAAATGTTTTATTCATAAGATTACAGTCTGTAATACTATTAATCAAATGTATTATTCTTGGTTAAAATAGGCGCATCTAATAAGAAAAAAAAGGTTAATTATGGAGATTATAAATTCTATTTTCCCTCTTGTGTATGGATATTTATTCTTCTGTATTTTTAAAGATAATGACTTGAAAATAAAAAGTACAAAACAGATGATTATTAATATAAAATCTGATTTTAATAAACAAAGTACTCAAGATTTGCAGATACAATTGGTAGATAATAATCTTAAAAAAATTAATCAAAATATATACTATGAAAATAGATATCTGACTTTTATTATTCCCCTAAATGTGCTTGGTATACTTATTTTTTATATTTACTTTGATGGAATAATCTTATTTTTGATGAGTGCAATAACTCTATTCATAGTAATCTCATATGCTGCTGTAAAAAAGAATTATTTGAAATCGTATCGTAAACTCGAAAATTTAACTTAAGGCATCACATATATGAAATTTGAGTGTGAGTCTGTAAGTTTTAAAATTGAATCTCTCACCTGATTTTTTTCAAGTACACTTGAATAGAAATGTACCATTATCTGTATATTGGTCAAAAAAGTTTCTCTTAGATTATCCAGGTTTTTTGCCTCACTTTAATAGTTCCATTGTTCACTATACATAAAATTAAAATATTGCGTAAACAAGAGTAGGGAATAAAATGGAAGGTTTGATAAGATTGATTAGATATATTGTAGTTAGGAAAGCGAGAGTAATGTTATAACAAAGTAAACTCCTAGGAATTTATAGCCTTGCTCTATGCTGAGTGTTAAAATTAGGTGTCATCTTTTTTCTATTTGAAAATCAATTTATTATAAAAAAACTGTATTATTATTTTATAAATAACATATACCCTTCATTGGAGTAGTTGAGAATATATTTTTTATTGAGCTTTTTATTTAAATTCGAGACAATGGTTCTAATGGCTGATTTTGACATAGTTTGTTCACCATACACGTAGTATTCAATGACATCATAAGTGACAATTTTGTTAATATTTTTGGTTAACAAAAATAGAAATTTGAATTCTTTGGGTTCAAGTGTAATACATAGCTCTTTTACTTGAAGTTCTTTTCTCGTGAGATTTAACTTGATACTCTTATCTATATTCATAAAACTCGTAATGCTATACTCTTTTTGAATAAATTCTTCTAAAACTGACATGAGCTTTTCAAAAGAGAAAGGTTTGACGATATAGGACTCCAGTTGATAGGTGAGGGATTCTAGTAAATATTCTTTATCTGTATGCGCTGTTGTTACAATAATAGGTATCTTCTTGTTGGTACTTCGTATTTTTTTTATGACTTCCAAACCATTTATCTTTGGAATTGAAATATCTACAATCAAAACATCTAAAAGCTCTTTGTTATTTTCATAAAAATATAAAGCCTCTTCTCCATCACTAGCAACTATAACCTCATTGCAGTATAAGTCTAACGCTTTAGAAATAATGGCCTGATTTTTAAGGTCATCCTCTATATATAAAACATTTAAAGTTTTAATTTTTTCAATGGAAAAATCTGAAAGATCATATTCTTCATTATTCATAAAATTCCTTAATCTTTATATCAAAACAAGCACCTACTTGTTGTTTGTCTTCCACTTCAAATCTTTGATTTGAGATATTAATGGAGGCTTTCATATGTGTGGTAAGAATCTCATAGGTCATGTAAAGACCAATGCCTTGAGAATCACTTTTAGTTGTAAAGT
>CAJXWI010000563.1 GCA_913062735.1 uncultured Arcobacter sp. | reverse complement strand
ATTTTTTAACTTCTGAACTTCTTTCTAAAGATGAACAATCCAAAAAACCAAAATAATATTTCAAGATATGTGAAACTTGAAGATTACAAAGTTTTTGATTATGAAATTCCAGAAATCTTTTTGGACTTCGTAATTAAGAAAAATGCTGTAAATGTTACGACCAAACTAAAATTGGTAAAAAAAAATAAGAATACCAGAAATCTAATTCTTGATGGTACGGATATATTAATAAAAAAAATATTTATAGATGACTCACTACTGGGAAAGGAATACTACAAACAGCAAAAAAATAACTTAAAAATTGAAAATATAAACAAAGATAATTTTTTATTAAAAATAGAAGGAATAATTAAACCGAAGGAAAATACATCCCTTTTAGGAATGTATGAGAGCAATGGAATTATAACTACGCAATGTGAGGCGGAGGGATTTAGAAGAATAAGTTTTCACTCTGATAGGCCTGATATTCTAAGCAAATACACCGTGAGAATTGAGGCAGACAAGAATGATTATCCTGTCTTACTTTCAAATGGTAACGTCGTAAAAGAAAATAATCTTGCAAATAATCGACATGAAATAATTTGGGAAGACCCATATCCGAAACCCTCATATCTATTTGCATTGGTAGCAGGGAAACTTAATTGTGTAAAAGACAATTTCATAACAAAATCGAATAAAAAAGTAAAAATAAATATTTATGTTGAGTATGGCGATGAAAAATATGTTCAACATGCAATAAGTTCCTTACAGAAATCTATGAAGTGGGACGAGGATAAATATAACCTTGAATACGATTTGTCATTGTTCAATATTGTTGCAGTCAGGCACTTTAATATGGGAGCAATGGAAAATAAAAGTCTCAATATTTTCAACTCAAAACTAATACTCGCTAATTCTGAAACAACAACTGATGAAGAATTAGAAAGAATAGAGGGTGTGATCGCCCATGAATACTTCCATAATTGGACGGGTAATAGAGTGACTTGTAGGGATTGGTTTCAATTATCTCTAAAAGAGGGTTTAACAGTATTCAGAGATCAACAATTCACTGCAGACGTTCATAATCGTGAAATCAAGAGACTTGATGATGCGAAATTTCTTAGAAGAAATCAATTTAGAGAGGATTCTGGTCCAACATCACATCCTGTAATGCCAGAGAGATACCAAGAAATAGACAATTTCTATACGACCACGATTTACGAGAAAGGAGCAGAAATAATTAGAATGCTTAATAAGCTTGTAAAAGATGAAAATTTCTATAAAGGATTTAGTAATTACATCTCAACATATGATGGAAAGGCAGCAACAATAGACCAATTTGTCGATAAAATTTTAGAGCACAATAAGGAAATAGATCCTGAAAAGTTTAAAATCTGGTACAAGCAAAATGGGACCCCAAAAATTAAATTCAAGAGAATCTGGGATCAAACAGACGAAAAACTTACAATTGAAGCCTCTCAAAGTAATCCAATAAAGAAGAACCCATATAATGATTTACCTCTAATAATTCCTATAAATCTGGCTATATTTTGCAGTGAGAATAAAACGATAGAAAAAACGGTTGTTTTAAAAACAAAAAAACAAGAATTTATTTTTAGAAATATAAGATCTTTCCTCCAAATTCCTTTAGTAACTTATTTTCGCGAATTCTCTTCACCTGTTGAGTGGGAATCAGACACTACCTTGGATGAAAAATTTTTAATCTTAAAATATGAAAAAGATTTTTTTACACTATCTAATACTGTAAAAGTATTTTATAAAAAAATTATTTTATGCAGATTAGATGAAAAACCAGATCATAAAATTGAAAATAAATTAATAAGCACCTTAATATCATTTATAAAAAATAAAGATATTAATTTATCCCTTTTATCAGAATTACTAAGTATTCCGACATTTGCTGAAATTGAATCGGAGATAGAAAATATAGACCCTTTAAAGATATATAAAACTATTGACGAATTAAATCATTTATTCGGTACCAAATTAAAAGAAGAATTATATTTTAAGCTCCAAGAAATAGAGAAAAATCTAGATAAAGTTTGGCCAGAAGGTAAAAATGAAAGAAAACTAATCGAAACTATTTGGAAACTACTCTTACGCACTGATGATAGGGAAATTAAAGGCAAAATAATTAATTATGTCGATAGTAATTCGATGACGCTAGCAAAAGCTGCAATGAATTCTTTCAGTAGAATTAATTGTCCTGAAAGAAAAATTATTTCAAATATATTCTTCAATAAATGGAAAAATAATAGTGTCGTTTTGGATAGTTGGTTCTCATTCAATGCATCTATAGAAATTGATGAAAAAACAAGCAGCATTGAAAAATTATTTGAAAATAAGTTTTTTGATTCAAAATCACCAAACACTTTAAGAGCTATATTAAATACATTCGTAACAAGAAATAGTACTTTTCATGCAATTAATGGTTCTGGTTATAAATATATTGCAAAAAAGATAATTGAATTTGATAAATTAAATCCAATAGTAATTTCCCGTTTTGTGAAAGTATTTAGTAGATACAATTATTATTCAGAACCTTACAAAAGTAATATGATAGAAACAATAAAGCAGATTAAAAAAAATAAACTATCAAAAAATACTAAAGAAGTTTTAGATGCAATAATAGATTGATTTTTTGATGATATTTAACTAAATTTAATAATAAAGATTATAAATATTAATAATAAAATAAAAACAATATACTTATGGATAAAAATATAATCCAATACATTTTTTTTATTATCTTTATTCCACTTTTTATTTAC
>CAJXWI010000562.1 GCA_913062735.1 uncultured Arcobacter sp. | reverse complement strand
AATTGATAAGAGTAGGGGGCAAATTCAGATGATATTTCAAGATCCGTATTCATCTTTGAACCCCAGATTTAAAGTAAGAGACATAATATCTGAACCAATAAAGTTTTTTCAAAAAAATATTAGTCGTAATGAACTCGCACAAAATGTTTACGATTTGATAGATATTGTTGGAATGACAAGACAATCATTGGATCGATATCCTCATGAATTTTCTGGGGGACAAAGACAAAGAATATCAATTGCTAGAGCTTTAGCCACAAGACCACGCTTATTAATTTGTGATGAGCCTACTTCTGCTTTGGATGTGAGTATACAAGCACAAATATTAAATCTTTTAAAAGAAATTAATAAAAAACTTAATATTACTATTATTATTGTCACTCATGAAATGGAAGTGGTGAAACAAATTGCGCAGCGTTCTTTATTATTAGAGCATGGAAATATCATTGGTTTGGATGAAACACAAGAGTTGTTTTTAAAACCCGATGCTAAAATGAAAGCATTTTTGGGCGAAAAAGAAGTGCTTCCTAAAAGTGGAATTAATATTAAATTGTATTTTCCAAAAGACAATACAAATCAATCCTTTATTACAAAAATGGCAAGAGAGCTGAATATGGATTTTAATATTGTGTGGGGAAAACTTGAAGAAATTAATACGCATATTGTTGGAAACATGGTTATAAATATAAAGAACAATGAAAAAGAGCTTGTTTGTGCTTATCTTAACCAAAGTGATATGTTATGGGAGAGAATATAATGTTTGATATTTTATTACCAGCCTTGGGGCAAAGCATTTATATGTCTGGACTTGCTACTTTTTTTGCCCTTGTAATTGGAACATTTTTAGCTGTGCTTTTAATTTTAACATCAAAAGATGGATTAAGAGAAAATCTTAAAGTATACAGAATATTGGATGTAAGTATTAATACCTTACGATCTTTTCCCTTCATAATTTTGATGATTATTCTCTTTCCTTTGACTAAGTTTTTATTGGGAAAAAGCATAGGGACAACGGCCGCAATTATTCCTCTTACTATTGGTGCTGCTCCTTTTGTTGCACGCTTAATTGAGAGTGCTTTAAAAGAAGTAGAAATTGGGGTTATCCAAGCAGCTAAGTCTTTTGGTGCAAGTGATATGCAAATTATTTTTAAAGTGATGTTTGTGGAAGCTTTGCCTAGCATTATTTCAGCCATTACCTTAACCCTTATTACTGTAGTTGGTTTTTCTGCTATGGCTGGTGCCGTTGGAGGAGGAGGTTTAGGAGATGTAGCTATAAAGTATGGCTATTATCGTTTCCAAACAGATACTATGATTTACACCGTTTTAATACTTATTGCTCTTGTGCAAACAATACAAAGTTTTGGGGATTATTTATACAAAATTACAAAAAAATAAAAGGAAAAAAATGTTAAAAAAAATATTAAAAATTGCCTTGTTTGGCATCTTATCTTTGCTTATATCTGCTTGTTCAGATAAAGAATCAACAGCTACAAATGTAGAAGTGAAAAAAACAGTAATTAAAGTAGGGGCTACACCTGTACCTCATGTAGAGATTTTAGAAATAGTTAAACCTTTGTTAAAAGCAAAAGGATATGATTTAGAAATTATTGAGTTTACCGATTATGTTACTCCTAATATTGCACTTGATGAAGGAGAGTTAGATGCTAACTTTTTTCAACATGTACCTTATTTAGAACAGTTTAATAAAAATAAGCATACTTCTTTAGTAAAAACGGTAAATGTTCATTTAGAACCAATGGCTATATATTCTAAGTCAATCAAAAATTTATCTGAGTTAAAAGACGGAGATATTATTGCTGTTCCTAATGATCCAACGAATGAGAGCAGAGCTTTAGATATTTTAGTAAAAGAAGGTTTATTGACATTTAAAGATGTTGAGTTTAAAACAGTAATTGATATTATCTCTAATCCAAAAAACTTAAAAATCAAAGAATTAGATGCACCTCAATTAGCAAGAGTATTAGATGAAGTAGCAGCTGCTATTATTAATACAAACTATGCATTAAGCGCAAATTTAAACCCTATTAAAGATGCACTTGTAATTGAAAGTAAGGATTCTCCTTATGCAAATGTTATTGCAGTAAAAAAAGGAAATGAAAGCAAAGATTATATAAAAGCCTTAAATGAAGCTATTAATTCACCTGAAGTAAAAGCATTTATTAGAGAAAAATATAATGGTTCAATAGTAGAAGCCTTCTAGAAAACCCTATAAAAGCTAAGTTAATCTTAGCTTTTATTGATACGTTTAATGTCCTCGTCCTAACATTTCATTTGCTTCTGAAATAATCATAAATGCATCTTTGTCATGTTCTGTAATCATTTGTCTCAGGCTTTCTAATTTTGTTACTTCTACTACAAGAAGAATAATCTTTTTTTCTTCATTATTTGAAAACCCTTGGCCCGAAATTACTGTTCCCTCAGGCCCTAATTCTTCTTTAATAAGTCTTGTAAACAAATCAACTTTATTGGTAACCAGATGTACTACTTTTTTATTTAAACTTCCCGTTAAAATAAAATCAATAACTTTTGTTGTTACATAAATACTAATAATACTCCATAAAACACTTGTTTTATCCTCAAATAAAAACAAAGCAGAAGTAATAATAAGAGAGTCAATACATAATATTACAGTAGAAGGTTTTATTTCACTTTTTGAAGATACAATTCGTGCGATAATAGTCGAACCCCCAGCAGAAGAGTTTCCTTTAATCACTAATGCCAAGCCCAAACCAATAAAAGCACCCCCAAATATACTTG
>CAJXWI010000561.1 GCA_913062735.1 uncultured Arcobacter sp. | reverse complement strand
TTAAGCTCAACTTCACTTTCTATTTTTTTTTGTTGTTCAAGAGTATAAATATCGTCTTCTAGTTTATTTTTTACAAAATACACGGCTAATAAAATAGAAGAACTAGTGAAAAAAAATACAAAAAATAAGGGTACTAAGGTTGTACGTTTTTTTATATCGTTTAAAGTATAAAACTTATTTTTTTGAAAAAACACTTAATAAATCACTTTCGATAAATAAAGACCGTAGGGATCCGCTGGTTTTTTGAAAAAACAGTGCTTATTTTGAACTTGAAGTTTTAAGTCGTCTATACTTAACTTACCCCTAGAGATTTCTAGTAAAAAACCTACCATTAATCTGATTTGCGAACGTAAATAAGAATTGGCTGTAAATTTAAAAACATAAATGTCTTTGTATTTATAAAAACTCGTTTTAAAAATTTCTCTTACTAAGTATTCTTTGTCGCTCCCTTGTTTATGAAATAAAGTAAAATCATGAATACCTACAAAAACTGCTATGGCTTCTTTTATTAATTCCTCATTGATTTCTTTTACATAAGAAATATACTTATATGAAAAAGCATTTTTTTCTTTTGTACTTACTAAATACCTGTAAACACGCTTTTTTGCATCAAAGCGTGAATGAAAGTCTTTTTTCACTTCTATAACGCTCTTAATTCTTATACTAGAAGGCAAGAGTTGATTTAAAACATTTTGTAATTTTATGAAATTGTTTTTCCAATGAAGTGGAATAGTGGTATTAAATACTTGTCCTGAGGCATGGACTTCTTTATCGGTTCGTCCAGAAAGAATTATTTTACAATCAATATTAATTTTTAGAAATGCTTTTAAAAGTGCATTTTCTATAGTATTCTTATTGGGTTGTTTTTGTGAACCAAAAAAATCTGTTCCATCGTACTGTATAGTAAATTTAACATTCATTAATACAAAGCTTTTATTTTTTTCATGTATATAAAATAACTCATTAAAATCCAAAAACAAGGAACCAGTAATAAAGACAATAAATAAAGTTTATCACTTGCATTTTGAGCAAATACATAAAATAAAACAACAAACGAAACCGAATAAGCTAAGGATTTATTTTTATCATAACGCGGATTAAAATAACCAAATGCAATAACCAAATATAAAGACATTAAAGGGAAAAAAGACACTAAAATATAAAAAGAAAGTTTATCAACATCATTGTTCATTTTTATATTCTTCTTCCAATACAAATAAGAATTAATAAAAATATTATTTTTGTTTTTACCTAAAGAATCTGAAATATTCATTACCTCAAAATCAATTTGATTAATTGTTTTTTCTTCTATGTGAAAAGAACGCCCTTCATTAAGTACAAAAGATAAGGTTCCTTTATTATTTTGTAATACTGCGTTTTTAGAAACAATAAACTGATCAATATCATTTTGCGTTTTAAACAAACGCACTTCTTTAAACTTATTGTCTTTTTTATCGTCAATATAAATCAACCAATCGCCAAATTTTTGCCCAAATTCAGAAGCTTTAATATTAAAACTGGCTTCTTTCTTTTTTTGATTTAATAAAACAGAACTTAAATGTTCCGCTTTTGGTATTAAACCAACGGATACTACTAATAAAGCAAAAGAGAGTAAAAAACAAATAGGAAAAAGCATTTTAATAATACGTGTAGGATTAAAACCAAGAGAAGTTATAACAATAAGTTCATATTCATTTGATAATTTTGCCATAGACATTACAAGTGCAATAAAAAATGAAATAGGTATGGTGTAAAAAAATATTTTAGGAACAACATATAAATATAAGGTCATCAATTCCCAAACATTTAAAGTAATAATAGAAGTTAATGAAGCGATTTTTACTAAAAATATAATAGAAGTAATAAAAAATAATCCAAATATTATAGGGAAAAAACTATTTGCTATATTGGAGTATAAATATTGTTTAATTTTCACTAAAAAACCTTTGATATATTAAAAACAAACTCACATATTAATCCTAAAAATAAAAAAGGAATAAAAGGGGTTTGATATTCTTTACATTTGAAATGTAAATAAAGTGCTGGAAGTATAGCAAAAATACTGGCTAAAAAAATAGCAAATAAGCCTGCTTTTATGCCTAAAATTATTCCAATGATTGCAAAAATTACAATATCACCTTCACCAAGGGCTTCTTGTGTTTTTAACTCTTTGTTTTTTAATATTTTAGCTTTTATATTTTGTATATAAAAGTTTAAAAAAACAAGCAGTAAAGATATTGCTCCTGCAAATAAAAATGCATTTTTAAAAGCTTCTATTATATTATCAAATTTAAACAAAAGTGCCAACACTAAAGCAATGATTAAAAGATAATCAGGAACCGCTTTATATTTTAAATCAATAAATGATAAAACAAGTAAGGTATAAAAAAGTACAAGTAAAACAATACTGTTAAAAGTCAATCCATAAACAACAATAATATATAAACTTATGCATGCACTAAATAACTCAACAAAAAAATAAATAAAAGAATAGTTGCTCTTGCAATAAGCACACTTTCCTTTTAAAAAAAGATAAGAAAAAAGGGGTATGTTGTGATAAAACTTTATTTTTTTCTTGCAACATAATGTTTTTGATGAAGGAAAAATAACAGATTTATTTAAGGGCAAGCGAACAATTAGTATATTTAAAAAAGAGCCAAATATTGCTCCTAATATAAAAACAAAACTATATTCCACCAAAACGTCTTTCACGCATTGTGAAATCACTTAACATATCATCTAATTCCAAAGATGTAAATTCGGGCCAATAAGTAGAGGTAAAAAACA
>CAJXWI010000560.1 GCA_913062735.1 uncultured Arcobacter sp. | reverse complement strand
ACATATGGACAATTTATTGGGACATTTAAGCCTAAACCGATTTATAAAGAAAACCCTTCGGGGGATATTCTTCATGAATCACCAACTCCGATTACCAAATATCATGAGCCCATAATAACATATGAATTTATAGCAGGCCCTTTTATTGAACTTTTGATTTCTGCATTATCAGATATATCATCAAATTATTGTTTACTTATTGAGGAAATAAATAGAACAAAGGTTGATGCAGTATTTGGGAATATATTTCAGTTATTAGATAGAGATGAAAATGGTAAAAGTAAATATAGAATAATGCCTTCTTCTGAACTTCAATCTTATTTAAAAAGTAATTTACCAAATAATATATATATTGATATTGAAGTAAATGGATTGTATTTACCTGAGAATTTTTATTTATGGGCAACAATGAATAGTGCAGATCAAGGTGTTTTTCCAATGGATACTGCATTTAAAAGAAGATGGGATTTTGAATATATTAGTTTAAATGAAAATGAAACACAAATGAATGGATTAGAGGTTAATTTAGGAAATAATGATTATGTGGACTATAACATTTTTAGAAAAGAAATTAATAGGCTATTAGTTTCAAATTATAATATTAATGAAGATAGATTAATAGCTCCGTTCTTTGTTAAACGGAGTGATTTTAAATCAACAGGAGCACGTCCTAATTTAATTTTAGATGAAAAAGTATTTAAAAATAAAATTGTTATGTATCTCAAGGATGATATTCTAAGACACAATAAGAATGAAAAAATATTTGCTTTTGATACATTTTCTGAAATTATTGAAAACTATCCAGTATCTAGAATAATTGATAGTTCAATAACTTTCATATAGAAATATAAATGGAAAGTATTCTCTATTACATAGAAGAAAAGCATTATAATGTCATTGATATAAAAAATGATCTCACAAGTATTTTTTTTGAGAAATTAAAAAAAGAAAGAATTATTAATATTCTAAAAAAAGATTTAAACTTATGTAAATTCTCTTTTGTTGGAATGATTTCCTGCCCTTCCTTAATAAGTATAATTTTACCTAAATATTTAATTAGCAATGATTTATCTACTTCTGATAAAATCATTGAAGCTAAATTAGTTTTGCAAGTACTAAGAATGTATGCTAAAAAAGCTGAAAATGAAGAAGATTTAAGTTATCTTTCTTTAAATTCTGAGAATTATTATTTCAATATGCTAGCAATTTCTGACTATTTAATTAATGATTATTTAGAGTATGGAATATACTTTGAGGATATAGACGAAATTAACTTAAATGGTTCAGGAGAAATAAACTGGCTAGTGACAATCGAACAAGAACCCGTATATATTTCTAACAATCAAGTTATATATCTAAATTATATGACCGACAGTAATGAATCAGATAAAAATACTTATATAAGTCAGGTCCATAAACTAGTATTAAATGAATGTATTAACTTTATGAAAAAGCTAGAATTTTTAGAATTATTCACTTGCCCAAGTATATTGTTTAATATACATAAAGATTCTTTAGGTGATGTTGATTTTAAAATTAAGAAACTGAATGATCAATTATCCAAAAGTTATTCTCAACGTGATATAAGATTGCTAAAAACGGTAATACAATTTTTAGAAAATAGTGTCGTAGAAACTAATAAAAATACAGAAACTATATATGGTATAAAACGTTTCGAATATGTTTGGGAAAAAATTACTTCGAATGTTATAGGTAATGATTACGAAGAACTGAAAGATAAGATTCCAAAACCAATTTGGGAAAAAAAGAATCCTCAACCACGTTATCAAGTTGAGAGTAATACATTAATCCCTGATATATTAAAAATTATTGGAAATGAATTATTTATCTTTGATGCAAAATATTATAAACCAATTTTTAAAAATGGAAGCCTAAAAGCAGGACATCCTGGAGTAGGTGACATTTCTAAACAATACCTTTATGAGCAAGCCTTTAAATACTGTGGATATCATCATATATATAACTTTCTTCTTATACCCTGTTATTCCGATAAAACAAATATCATTGGAAAAGTTGTATTCCCATTATTTGATAATACTGAATATGGGGATATTTTTTTAGTGGATATAAATACTAAGATACTTTTTAATCTTTATTTAGATGATAAAAAATATGAAAATACTTTTTTTAGTACTTTAGTAACTGAAGTCTATTAGTATTATTAAATTAATTTAATAGAATAATTTCTATAATCTTACTCAACCTCTTAATATTTGAAGGATTCATAAGTCATTGCATTGTTAATATTTGTATTCCTTTCATTTTAAATAATTTTCAGATTCTGCTCCTTTTTGATTCTCTCAAAGTATAGTTTTCAAGACAATCGCCTATTGTTGCTAAACAAGTAAACGAAAGGTCTTGAAACGTGTCTCGTATTGTTGTATCGTTAACCCTAAGAGGTTTTGAGATGCCTATGGTCTGTTTGAGTGGCTTGATTATTTTCCCTCCTATTTATAATGAGGCTTGCTCTTTTCTTCTCAAAGACATTTTCCAATCTGGTATGTAGTTTTATAAAATCTACATATGTACCATCAGCATATTCATCTAATAGCTTTTGTTTATCTAGCACTTTTACAGTTTTATAAAACCCATTTTCTATTAGTGTCTTTTCATCTAAGACAACAAGTCTCTTTTGATTAGACTCTACGGGCTTAGACACTGTAATTGACTCAAATACGCTTCCTTCAAGCTTTGCTATCCCGTAATAATCAAATGCTTCTACACCAGCTTCTAGTGCTATCTGCTGTGCATCTATAAGTGTTCTTTTCAAACC
>CAJXWI010000559.1 GCA_913062735.1 uncultured Arcobacter sp. | reverse complement strand
ATACTATTTATTAAATTACATAAGTTTCCTATATATACCATAGATCTTTTATTATCAATTTGTCCAAATGGAAGAATTCGTAATTTTTTAATCAATTTTATTAAACTACTCATATTTCCAGGTGCACCACATCCATTCACAATAGGAGCTCTAATAATTGAAACCATAAAATTTGTATCCTGAAGTTTTAACAATTCATTTTCTGCCTTTAATTTGCTGATTCCATAAGAAGTACTTGGATTACACTTTGTATTTTCTTTTATTAAGCCAGTTTCAATTCCATAAACTGCAATTGTACTTATAAAAATAAAATGGTTAACTCCACTCTTTTTAGCTTTTTCTGCTAAAGTTAAAGGATATTCGTAATTAACTTCTTCATACTCTTTATATGAGTATTCACTTTTTTTATGAACTAATGCCGCACAATGAAGAACAGTATTTATTTTAGCAAAGGGAATACTATCAATTGAGTTTTTTAGTAATGAAAACTTTGTATATTTATAGTTAACGAAACAATTCATAAAACTCTTTCCTAAAAAACCACTTGCACCTGTAATTAAAACATTCACTTTTTGAACACTCCTATTAACTTTATTGGATATTTTAATAAAATATTAAAAATATTTGTTTTTATTTTATTTTCTTTACAAACTCTTAATTGCTCAAAGGTATTAATCCAAATACTTGAAAAAGACGTACTAACACCACCTATTCTCATTTTAATTATTGCCTCATTTAAATAAGAAAATGAAATTTTATTAGTATATAAAAATCTTGACATAATGTCAAAATCAGCTGCTATTTTGTAATCCAATTTAAACAGTCCATACTTTTCATATATTTCCTTTTTTACGAAAAATGTTGGGTGAGCTGGATAAAGTGCATATTTAAACTTTGAAGGGAAACATTTACTACTATCGTAATATCTTACTGTTTTATTCAAGTTATCAGGTTTTACAAATACTAAATCAGCAAATACACTATCAACTTTTTTATCTTTAAATTTATTTACTACTTTTTCTATAACATTGTTGTCTATATAAAAATCATCACTATTTAAAATCCCAATAACATCTCCACTAGCTAGATCAATTCCTTTATTCATTGCATCATAAAGTCCTTTATCTTTTTCACTTATAAATTTTGATATTTTATTTCCATGACTTTTGACTATTTCAATCGTTCCATCTGTGCTCTCTCCATCAATTATAATGTACTCTATATTTTTATATGTTTGACTTAAAACTGAATTTATTGCATCTTTTATAGTTTCTTCATTGTTCCAAACTACTGTAATTATCGAAATTTTAATTTTATTCCTCCATATTTTATTGTTTAGAAATCTACTCATTCTGTAAGTTAACTTTAAAATACTTTTCTAGCCACTTGCCAATAAGTATACTTTGCATTAATCCGCCTTCATTACCCATATGCCTTGCACCTTGCATTGTATATTTGTCTTTCTTAGATTGAAAAGTACCCAAATCACATAATTTAAATCCTAAATTTTTATAGTATGATAAATAAATATTTCTAGACTTAAGATAAAATTTATGATGCATGAACAGAGGTACCATGTATATCTTATTTTGACCATATATTTGAGAAGCGGCTTCTGCATTTATTTGTACATTTTTATTAATCATTGCAACACTTGGTATTTTATCCGAATATCTTGATTTAAATTTAAATCCTTTATTATATTCAGTTATTGTCCTCATATCCCAACGAATAAACTTTATTTTAGAATTTTCATGTATTTGTTTTTTTACTGACAATTCTAAATTTATTATTGGTTCTATATATTTTGAATAAAATAACGGTGATTTTAGAAAGAAATAGTATTTATTTTTCAAGTCATTAGATAATTCTTCATAGAATAATCTATAGGTATTAAATGAAATATATTTCTCAAATAATATTTTATAAGTATCAAGTGAAACATATTTTTTTACCATATCTTTCTCATTTTTTTGTGCAAACTCTTTAAAATCATTACTACTCCAGGATATCATTTCATTAAGTTCTTTTTTTGATACAAGAGCACTGTTAGGGTTTCTCATTAAAAAATTACCTGTAAATGAGAATATAATTAAACCATTTTCTTTTAGATAATATTTAGATATTTTATTAAATAATTTTGATGTTTTTTTTGTTAATACATTAGATTCATAAGCATACACAGCAACCTTTTTTCCTGTAATTTGCTCGAGAACATTTGGAATTAAACCCCATGCAATTGTACTATCACCAAAAAATAAAATATCAATAGATTTTTCTTTTTCTTGAAAAAGACTATTAACTTTATAATTATTTGGCCCACGTTGAATCCATGCTGTTTTAGTAAATGACAAGTCAAGATCATAATTATCACCTATGTCAAGAAATTCTTCATAAAGAGGGTTTTTAAATTTCTTTAAATTAAAGTCTGTTACATTATTTATATTAATTACTTTTTGTATAAGTAGGGAAAGAAAAACAGACGAAGTTAGAATTATCAAGATTGTGGTTCTTGGTAAATTTTTCGCACTATTATTAAAGAAACGTTTGCTTACCCATATAAAAAAAATGATTAAAATCAGAAAAATTGTTCTCATTACAATAATTCTCTTTTGCCAACATGATTAGCTTTGCTGACAACGCCTCTACTTTCCATAATATCTATTATTCTTGCGGCCCTATTGTAACCTATTTGAAGTTTTCTTTGCAAAAAGGAGGTTGATGCTTTTCCCTCAGATTTGACAATTTCAAGGGCTTTATTGTAAAGCTCATCATCTTGATCTGAGTCGTCAGAT
>CAJXWI010000558.1 GCA_913062735.1 uncultured Arcobacter sp. | reverse complement strand
AATACTATTTTAAATAAATATCCTAAAAGTAAGAATAGGGCTATTGGTAAAACTGGATCTAACATAATTGCCTTTTTTAAAAATTATATATTATTATTTCTTTGTCTACAAGACTATTTGGCATTTGAATTATATTTATCATAAAATGAAGTATATTTTACACATAGAAGGGTTGTATAATTTTTTATATAATTAAAAATGAATGTTATTTGAAGTATCACTAATTTGAATAATTAATGAATCAAAGGAAAGGGGAATGTCCCCTTTTTCTTTATGTTATTATGAAGATTTTTTTGCTTTTTTATCTGCTCTTTTTTCTTTTAATGTTTTCGCAGGTGCTTTTTTTGTTGACTTTTGAACGTCTTTACCTTTTGCCATAGTATCTCCTTTATTTTAATTATCTTATGAGTATAGCTTAAAAAATAAAATAAGGGATAAAAGATAAAAATATTTAGCTATTAAATAGGCGAAATAGAGGTGTTTTCCTTCAAATTTAAATTTTCCCAAATCAAGTTAAATCCATTTGATTGCCTCTTTAAAGAGTATTAAGATACTTAATGTTAGATTAAATATCTTAATACTTTTTTATCTTTACACAATCATTAACCTCAAAGTATTACCATAAGAAATAACACAATATTTTTTATTTCAAATCTTAGGACTAATTTTAATAAATGAGAATGAAAAAAGGAGAGGTTATGATTAATAGGAACAGTATTAACAACGTGTTTGTAAAGGCTTTAATTTTTGCTGGCTTTTTGATGTTCTTTTTAGCTGGGTGTGTACCAGCGAATGAATATACACCAGTTACAAAGACTAAAAAAGCAGGACTATATAACATTACTGGCTGGAACAGTGCTCATTGTTATTTTCCAAGTAGTACAAAAATAGGCTCATGTAGTGGTGTAGATATCAATGCTAAGGTTGGATATAAATTGTACGTTGGTGGATTACGAGCAAACTGTGAACCAGGTGGAAATTGGAGTACTTCTAGAAGGATACTCGCTTCAGGTACTTTACCTCCTGGAATGTCTTTTCAAGATGGATCTATTATTAAAGGAATACCTGAAAAAAGAGGACACTGGATAGTTCGTATAAAAGTTGAAAATCTATATTGTGGTGGAAAATCTTATTATGGTTTAGAGCAAGAATTACGATTCCATGTGACAGGAAGTGGAAAGGTGAGATACTAAGATGTTGAAAGTTGCCAATTGTGTTGGAGTAACATTCTTAGTTTATTTGTTTATACTTGTTTCTACATCATTTGCCATTGGGCAGAAGTCTGCAATTTGTGGCTCTTGGAACAACTACTGTAAAGGTGGTACAAAAGTAAAAAGTTACAGTCCAAGTAGACCTGCAGGTCCTAGTGCAAAAGAGTTGAGAGAGCAGTGGGAAAAGCAAGATTTAGAAGATGCCTCTTATGATGCCTATGATACTGGACTTGAGTTTTTTGAAAGAGGTGAATGGGGAAATGCCATCATACATTTTGAAGAAGCGTTAGAATACAACCCTGAAAACTACGATGCACATGATGATATGCAAACAGCTAAAAAGAAACTTCGTGATGCCTATCTTCTGCAAAAGAAAAATAAGGCGATGGAAGAAGCTAAGGCTGCACTTATGCATGGTAAAAAAGCTGCTGCAACATCTCACGGAAAAGCGAGTCAGAATATTTTTGACACAGCAGCGAAGGGTGCTCCAAGTAGCACAAGCGTTGTTGATGCTAGAGATTACAAAGAGGTATTAGGAAAAGCTATTTCTGTGCCCAAAGAGCACAAAAACAATCCCAAAATCATCAAGATGCAAAAAAAGAGAAAGGTTTGGGAAACTAAATTCAAGAAACTTGAAAAACAACTAGCAATCATCAAAATGAAAAAACCTAAAGGGAAAAAAGAGAAAGGTATCTTGCAAGTTGAAGAAGTCAAAATCAAAGAAGAGATGGACATCGTGAAACAAAATACTCAAGTTATTGATGTGAAGATGGAAAGTTTTGTGATTAGCTTGACTAAAAAAAAGGCTACACCTAAGAAATAAGGATATGAGATGTATCAATTAAAACACAACTTAGCCCTGCTATTAGGATTGTTTATACTGCTGATAAGCTTGCCAGTATATGCAAATATTCCAGAGTTACTAGCAATACCAGATGGACTAACTAGCTCTGATAATAAAAAGTTTACTCACTCTAAATCCCTGCTGGATAAGAGATGGGATGTTATTTTTACTAAGGTAAATTCCCATAATCAAAAATGTCAAAATGTTGCTTCAAATACTCAACTTGCATCTACTTGTCGTAAAAAGATGGGAAACTTACAAAACGAACTTGCCTTATATATAAAAGATGTGGAGCAATTTAATATTGATATTACAAATATTTCTAAAGATACTAATTCAGAGATTGTAATGAAAGAGCAAACTGATTATGAAAAAAGAAGTAAAGAATGGTTGCAAAAACAACAAGATTTGATTATGAAAGCTGTGGATTCCCAGAAACAAAATGATAAAGAAATACTTGCAGCAATAAGTGAAGACAAGATTCCAACGTCTCTTCCAAAAAATCTAAAGGATTTAAGTGCGGGTGATGTTATTTTACTCAAAAAAGGTGAGGGTGCATTTAGTAACGCTATTCCTTATGGCGATTTACTCTTAAGATGGATGAGAGATAAATCAATCAAGTCCAAAAAATATGATATCTCTCATTCTATTGTTTATCTTAAAACTGTCAATGGCAAACGACTTTATCTTGACCATCAGCTTGGAGATAAGTTTGCAAGAGTTATTGATGAAGATCTATTTTTAAAAAGATA
>CAJXWI010000557.1 GCA_913062735.1 uncultured Arcobacter sp. | reverse complement strand
CATTTTACTCATATCTTCATGACCTTCCCCATGATTTCCAGATGCCAGTAGTACTGTACTTGTTAACAAACTTGCACCAAAAATCACTTTTCTTAGTATTTGAACTAAAGTATTATTCTTTTTCATTGATTTTCCTTTTATGTTTTGAATTATAATAATTCTACGTGTAAAAAGTGTGCAAGCTAAGAAAAATTGATTTCAATCAATCAATTTAACTTATTTTTAACTTATAATATAAATTTAGTTAAATATTTTTAGATTAAATTGACTCTTAAAATTAATTGTAGTATAATTACGGTAATTAATATTTAAATTTAAGGTTGTTCATGAAAAACACACTTAGCAAAACTTCATTCAGAATAAAACGTTATTATATGTATGCTTTCGCAACTTTTCTTACTATCGTTGTACCTTTCATTACCATAAATGGCAATCATATCTTCCTCTTGTCTTTTGATAAAAAACAATTACATCTTATGGGTGTAGCATTTGATATGCAAGAACTATATATGCTTCCTTTTTTGCTCATGCTTTTATTTTTAGGAATCTTCGCAGCTACAAGTATTGGGGGACGTGCATGGTGTGGATGGGCCTGCCCTCAGACAATCTTTAGGGTTGTATACAGGGATTTAATTGAAGGAAAAATACTTGGCTTAAAACGTATTAAAAATAAACAAAAAGAGGCCGATTATTCTAAAAATAAAAACAAAATAAAAAAAGTGATTGGAATTTTTCTTTGGACCATACTTTCATTATTAGCTGCTGCTGATTTATTATGGTTTTTTGTTCCTCCTGAAGATTTTTTTCTTTATTTACAAAATCCTTCTGAACATGTGTTTTTAATAGGTCTTCTACTAGGGATTACTGCTTTTTTAGTTTATGATATCGTCAAACTAAAAGAAGATTTTTGTACCTATTTGTGTCCTTATTCACGCGTGCAATCTGTTTTATATGATGATAATACCTACCAAGCTATTTATTCAAACAAGCGTGGAGGTCAAATATACAATGACAAATTAGAAAAAAGTATTTTTAATATAAAAGACTTTGCTTCTGAGTTAGATGAATGTACTACTTGTGAAAAATGTGTAACTGTATGTCCAACACACATAGATATTAGAAAAGGAACACAAGTAGAATGTATTAATTGTCTCGAATGTGTTGATGCCTGTACAACAGTAATGGGTAAATTAGGAAAACCCTCATTGGTTCAATGGTCAAGTACCAATACTATAGTAAATAATAAAGATACCAAGATTATTAGAAAAACAACTATTCTGTATGCAGTTGCCTTAAGTTTAATCTTGCTTGCTCTTATAATTATGGGTGGAAAAAAAGAACATATGTTACTTAATGTTAATAAAACAACTATGTTATACAAAATAAAAGAAAACAATGAAGTAACAAATAATTTTTTACTTCTTTTTCAAAATACTCAAAATAAAAAACATGTTTTTAATTTAGAGATAATTGATCACAATGAAATTGTAATCAAGCGTTTTAAGCCTTTTTCTTTGGCCCCTAACAAACTAATAAAAAAAGTCCTTATTTTATCTACTAGTGAGCGTTTAATAACTAACTATGAAAAAGACACTCCTATTTCTGTTACCATAAGAGCATATGCCATTGATGATCCAGAAAATATCTCTGTTCTGAGAAAAGCAGTGTTTATTTATCCAAGAGCGGATAAACTAAAAAAAGATTAAGGTAAAAACTCTTTTCATGCAAATATAATAAGAAAGTAATGCTAATAGTAAATATCTTTCTAAACTTTGTTTAGCTATAATCGCGAAATAGTTAACTCAATAAAGTTTAGAAATTAGAATATTTCTAGGGTGTTGAAACGAATTATAAAGTATGAATATTATGAAATGCTATACTTATACTTAATAATTTGGCGTTAAAATATAAAAAATAATTTATGGAGTATGTGCATGACAAAATTTATTTTTGTAACAGGTGGAGTGTTGAGTTCTTTGGGTAAAGGGATAACGTCAGCATCAATTGCTACAATTTTAAAACAATCAGGATTTAAAGTTTCAATGTTAAAAATTGACCCTTATTTAAATGTTGATCCAGGAACAATGAGTCCACTGGAACATGGAGAAGTTTTTGTTACAGCCGATGGAGCCGAAACAGATCTTGATGTTGGGAACTACGAGCGATTTATTGATGTAACCTTGGGTGCAAAAAACAACTTCACAACAGGTCAGGTATATTCATCTGTTATTAAAAGAGAGAGACAAGGTGGGTACTTAGGTAAAACCATTCAAGTTATTCCTCATGTAGTTGATGAAATTAAAGCAAGAATTTTTGGTGCTTGTGATGATCATGATTTTTTAATTGTTGAACTTGGTGGAACAGTTGGAGATATTGAAGGTATGCCTTTTATGGAAGCAATTAGAGAAATCAGACATGAACTTGATAAAACAAGAACTATGAATGTACATGTAACATTAATTCCATATATTAGAGCAGCGGGTGAGCTTAAAACAAAACCAACACAACA
The DNA here is from genome assembly GCA_913062735.1 of uncultured Arcobacter sp. The sequence continues at coordinate 304 of CAJXWI010000557.1, read as the reverse complement.
CTCTGTGCAAGAGTTAAGAAGAATTGGAATCACGCCACATATGTTGGTTTGTAGAACAGAAAGAAGCCTACCAAAGAGCTTAAAGAAAAAGCTTGCAATGGCATGTGATATTGATAACAATGCAGTTATTGAAGCAGGAGATGCTCCTTCTATTTATCAAGTACCTTTGACTTTTATTAAAGAAGGAATTTTAACTCCATTAGCAGATCACTTTAATATCTCAATTAAACCAGATATGCAACAATGGGATGCTTTAGTTAAAAGTATTTTAGTACCTCAAGATGAAATAACGATTGCTTTTGTT
>CAJXWI010000556.1 GCA_913062735.1 uncultured Arcobacter sp. | reverse complement strand
CAATACTTATATTTCCCTCTTTAATTGCTGTGATAGTAAGCTCATCGTGTTGATGTTCTTTAGTACAACTTCTAACTTCAGATATATATCTTAGTTCAATAAAAGGAAGCTTGTCACTTTTAAATATTGCTTTTTTCATACTATCTATTTTATTTTTATGGGTAATAAACTTAAGAAACTTAACGCTTCTGGTAAAGAAAAGCGCGCACCTTTGATATCATTGTAAGCAGGGTCTATTAGATAGTTTTTTGAGCTTTCAAAATTGGCTTTAACAAGGCTATTTTTTATAAATACACTTTGTTCTAAATTGCAATTATCAAAAAGTGCTTTTTCTAAATTACACTCTTCAAAGCCTGTATCTTTAATATCTGAATTCAAAAACTTCATTTGTCGTAAATCCAAAAGATGAAAAGAGTTTTGAGAAAGATTACAGCCATCAAAAATAACATCAAAAGACTCTGAGCAGGAACTCCAAGAAAGACCTAAAAGTCTTGACTTATTAAACTTTACATCATTAAACACACAGTTTTTTAGCTCAACTAAAGACAAGTCACAATCTGTAAAAGTACATTCAATAAACCTGCAATTATAAAAAACAGCTTTTGAAAAATCACATTTAATAAAAGTACAATTGTCAAACTCAAGTTCTTCTAAGTTTTTGTCTTTATAATTTTCAAATTCTTCTTCCCAGTAATCATTACTTTTAAACATAAGGCTCTTTTTTTACTGCGATTTTAACATATTAAGAATAAATAATACTAAAGTATTAGCACATCTTACTTAACAAGCTTTCATTTTTATAACACAGGTTTTTAAATTGACTTTGAAGATATTCACTGCTTCCAAAACAATGCTCCAAACTTTTTGCAATCAGTGATATCTCACTGTAAGCAATTAGAGCATCTTGTTTGACACTGTTTGAATGAGAACCTTCAATTATAAAAGAGAACATATCCCCTGTAGCATTAAGATAATACGCAGAGTTTCTTTCTTCATTGCATATACAAAAATCCAAACAATCTAAACAAATTTCGAGCGTTCTATTAATAGCTTCTATACTTGCATCTTCTTTTAAAATGTTTCTATTCGTTTCAAACGCAAGCACATAAAGTGCTGAGGCTTCTTTTTCTTGCCCATACATAAATACACTCTGGGCTTGTAATTTATATTGATTGTATTGATTTATTAAAATGTTTATTCTTTCATGCATTTAAGAATACTTACAATTTACTGTGCAATCCACACTCACGATTAGCTAAACCTTTAGTGGGATCAAAATAATTTTTTACATTTACTAACTTATGTTTTTTTATATAGGCATTCATATCTTTTTCTTTAAAATGAAGTAAGGGCGCAACTTTAAGAACACCATTAAGACCTTTTGAAAATACTTCCATATCTCCTCTAAATTCTGTTTGTTCACTTCGTACAGCTGTAAACCAAACATCGGGAGACTCTTCTTTCATAGCTCTCTTAAAGGGCTCTAATTTAAACTCTTGCGTAAACAATTCATGCCGTTCGTCATCAAGGGAAGGAATACCTCCAAAAACACAATCATTTCGCATAGTAGTCATATTTGGAGTATAAACTTTTATATTTAATTTTAATTCTTCAATGATTTTTTGTGCCACTAAATAGGTCTCTCTTGTGTTATATCCTGAATCAATCCAAATTACTTGAATATCAGGTTTTATTTGTGTCACCATATGCAAAATTACTGCTTCGTGGTAAGAGAAATTGGTGCTAACTAATGGTTTAGAAGAATTTTTTAATGCCCATGCAATAATTTCTTCTGGAGTTTTAGATCCTAAATCTTGGTTCGATTTTTTTATATCTATCATTGTATCTCCTATTTAAGGTGTATTATATTAATAACAATTATTAGTATTGTATTGAAAACTTCCTAAATATTTGATTATTGTTTTAAATTAATTTTACACTTCCTAAACACTAATACTTTATACTAAATAGGACAGAAAGGACTCTTATGAAAAAAGATATTGATATGAACTCAGATGTTTTTTTGGAAGAATTAAGAAAAACACAAAAATTTACAAATAAAGTAAGAGAAAGATTCTCTTTTAATGCAAGTGAAAATGAAGAACTTAACTTAAGTATTGAAGAAGGCCTAACACGTAATAAACTCTTATACGGAAAAAGGTTCTGCCCTTGTTTTATAATTATTGGAAAAACGAAAGAAGAACAAAAAACAAAAGAAAATAGAGTGTGCCCATGTAAACCAGCTTTAGAAAAAGAGATCCCAGATGAATTAATGCAGAATATTGCTTTCGAAAATAATTTATCTGAAACAGCCTATGTTCATATCAATAAATTACCTATAATATCTAATAAAAACGGCGACATTATTCTTGTTTTAGGTGAGTCCTCAAGACAAGGATCATATTCTATATATAACGAAATTATCAATAGCACGCCGAATTTAAAAAATCGTCTTGATAATCTAGATGATTTCTATCGAATAGATAATGTATTTTCACCCGCACCAAATACTCGCGAGTCTGTCCCAAGATCACTTACTTTTGCCACGAGTAGTACATTTTTGCATGATGGATTACCGTTTAAAACATTACTTGGCTTCATGTCCGAAGCGGGTTATGAAACAATATGGATAACAACGCAAGATCTTTACACTCGGTGGGACACATTCAGCGCAAAAGTAGCCAATAGCGCCGATAAGGTAATTCACAAAAGTCTGAATGGTACTCTTTGGACTGATACTAGCGCTGCTGAAGTGGCTTTACTGGAGTTAAAAAGACCTAAAAAATCCTTTATTGTTCTACATTTATGGGGGGAGC
>CAJXWI010000555.1 GCA_913062735.1 uncultured Arcobacter sp. | reverse complement strand
ATTTAAGCACAGCGCTAAGATTTCATCCTATAGAAATACTTTTTTCAATGCTAATTAAAATAGCAGCTATTTTTATTATAGGAGCACCCCTTTTAGCTGTGTTTATTTTTGAAATTATATTAAGCACTCTTGCTGTTTTTAATCATTCTAATATACGCTTAAATAAATCTTTTGATAAGTATCTTAGATTATTAATTGTAACTCCTGATATGCATAGAATTCACCACAGTGTATACAAAGAAGAGAGAAACTCAAACTATGGTTTTAACATCTCTTTTTGGGATAAACTATTTAATTCTTATACTTCCAAACCAAAAGATGAGTATCAAAGCATGACTATTGGGCTAGATAAACTGCAAGATAAAAAACGAATGAGTAATATTTTAAGTCTATTAAGCCTTCCTTTTTTAAAACAAAAAGAGTAATCTAGCATCTATAATCTTTTTTTTTAATATATTACAGTACTGTTCTAGCTTAGAAAAGCCCTCCTACTCATCTAAGAACAAGATTAAAAACTTTCCCATTCATTTTTATCATTTGTAGCAAATACTTCATTATTTGCTTCTTCTTTTGATGTATTTTTACTTCTTTCTTTTTTATTTAGTTTTAAATTACTTTTTTGTCTTAAAATAGCTTTTTCTCCACTTCTTTTTTCATTGTGTTCATAGTCTAAATTAATGTCTTTTTCTCGTCTATTTTTAATATCATTTTTCCCTGTAAATTCTTTTTGGTTCACACTGTCTACTATTTTTTGAGATATGTCTGCTGAACTCACTGCAATTTCAAGTGTCTCATTTGCAGCAAGGGCTATTTTTTGGGTTTCACTATCTTGAGTACTAATTGCATCATTTATTTGTTCAATTCCAAGCTTTTGTTCTTTTGAGGACATCTCAACATTGGAAATTAACGTTATTGTTTTATTTATATTTTCTGTTAGAAGGCTGTATCCAGAAATCATTTCATCTGATATTTTCTTTCCTTCTCCTGTTTTAGTATTTGCATTCGTAACTAAATCTTTGATTCTTTTAGCAGTATCTGCGGATCTGCTTGCTAAATTTCTTACTTCTTGCGCAACTACTGCAAAACCTTTTCCAGCTTCTCCAGCCGTTGCTGCTTCTACTGCTGCATTTAAACTCAAAATATTGGTTTGAAATGCAATTTGATCAATTTCAACAATAGCATCGGTTATGGCAGATACTTGTTCATTAATCTCATCCATTGAAGCAGTGGTTTTTTCTGCTAATACATGGCCTTCTTTAACTGAAACAAGTACCTGATCGGCATAATTGCTCATTTCACCAATAGAGTTGTTATTATTTGAAACCGTACTTGTAATCTCTTCTAAAGCAGCAGATGTTTCTTCTAGAGAAACAGCTGCTTCATTGGAAGAATGATGAAGGATATCAACATTTTTTAATAAAGTATCTGAGGATGAATTTAGGGTTAAACCAATTTGTTTATTTTCAACTAACATATACGAAATAGAATCTCCTAAAGAATTAACGCCATTTGCTAAATCAAGAAGTTGACTTTTTACCTTTGAATTATCTACTCTATTCATATAATTATATGAAGAAAACTCTTCTAAAATACCAAGAACATTTCCAATATTATTTTCCATTTGAAAAGCCATAGAATCTAACACTTTTTTTAATTCCATCAAAGTAGGATTTTGCACATTCATGTTAATTCTTTGACATAAATCTCCTTGTTCAAACTCGGATAAAACAGCTATGGTTTCATCAATAAAAGCTCTGTCCTCATCAATGGATTTTTTAATACTTTTGATATTTATATTAACAAGTTTAGCCATGCTTCCCATTTCATCCTTTGAAGCATCATCTAAGAGTTTAATATCCTTTTCTTCTCTGTTTAAATAAGCAAAAAAACCAAGCAAACCTTCTTGGAAAGAAGATATCTTCACTTTTACAGACTTTATAACAAAATAAGCAATTAATAAAGATATCAAAAGAGCAATAATTGAAATAATCTCTATGATTCTTAAAATAGTATGCTCATCTTTTTCAGCTTGATGAATGGAGTGTTCAAGAAGGTTTTCCATTTGATGCATTAATATTTGAATATTTTTATCCATCAATTTAAGCTCAGCGCCTAGTGTTTTTTTATCTTCTTTTATATGCTCATTTTTTCCATTCTTTAAATCAGAGATAAACGCTTTTAAGCTCAATTCAAACTGTTTTTGCTCTTTTTCTAAAACTTTTAATTCTTTTAAAAAAAGTTTGTATGTGTTTTTTGTTTTTTCATCAACATTATGCGCAATTGCTTTTTCAGACAATTCTTCCGCTTTTAAAAGGGTGTGGTCTGTTTCTTCTTCCAAGATAGCAATATTCTTCTCAAGTGTTTTAAATTCTTCTGAGTTAATATTAGCACTTGCTATTATTAACTCATAAGTAAGTATTTCTTCTTCTAAAATATCTTTTTCCAATTCAGTAATAATTGTATTAAGTGGTATTTGATATTGAGATATTTCATCAATTTCATTTCCAATTTTAGTAAATCCCAAATAAGAAGAAGTGGCAATAATAAACATCCCTGCAATACCAACAAAAATAGAAATCATTATTTTTGTTGTTAGTTTCATATTAGTTATCATAATAAATCCTTTAAAACTCAGTTTAAAATATACATCACTCGCTCTTAACATATTGTTAGTTTCAATTATTAATATAATTACTTTAAGAATATATAGTAAAATAGTCTATTTAAGTAATAATAATAAATTATTTAATATAGATGATATGTGTAAAGCAATACAAAAACCATTTATAAATGATGAGGAATTAATGAATAATCCAGATAA
>CAJXWI010000554.1 GCA_913062735.1 uncultured Arcobacter sp. | reverse complement strand
AACCACCTTTCTCGTCACTCCATTCGCCACCATTTTCTGGTAAAAAACTATTTGTTTTTTCAAATTTCAATATCTCAGCTTTTATATCCGCAATCTCATTAAAATTTCCTGATATTCCATTATTTTCACTTTTAGATAAAAGTTCATTTGGCGACATTCTTTTATTAACTTCGTTTATAAAAGTATCTTTTTCTTGTAATGCAATTGTTGTGACTTCAATCATTTAAAAACCCTCCTTGAGGATATCATAGTCTAATTCTGTTTTTCCACTTCTTATAGCTCCTAACGAATGTCTTAATTCCAATGATGTAGAATTAAAAATAAAAAATAAAATTTTATCAAATCTATCATTTAACGATAATTTTTCTTTCATTGTATTATTGAGAAAAATATAAATTTCTTCGTTTGTTGTGATATTTTCTAAAAGCAAAAGAGTATAATCTACATAATCATCAGAGTAGGGCTTCATTGAAGGAAAAACTTTTTTTATATTTTTATGAAGAAATTGATTTTTAAAGTCTTGAATTACTTTTGACAATTCTTGGTTCTTTCCATCAATTAGTGTTTTTATCAATAGTAAAAAACTTTGATATACAGCTAAATAACAATCTACATCTTTGAAATATTGAGTATTTGATATATATCCAAGCTCTTTAAAAGCATCAATAGCAAGATAAAAGTATTTATTATTATTTTTAACATTTCCAATATTCAATTTAAAGCTATTCCAGTTTTTAGTAACATTTGTTTCATCAAAAAATACAGAATTAAATAATGTCAGCATTGATGATTTTAAGTTTTCTTTATTGGCGTTTTTAATATCGGACAATTCTACAATATCTACATAAAACCAATCTTCATTAATTATCTCATATTTATATTCTTTATATTTATCTAAAAACTTTTTATTAACCTCGTCTAACATATTTTCTTCTATTTTTGAGATATCACTTACATCTATTTTTACCATGAAAGCTTGATGTACATCTTGATTATGAACAATTGCTTCTCCAGGTTTCAATTCTGCAATATCTAAAATCTGGTCTTCGTTTAAATTGATGGAGTTACCTACTAGTTCTCTATCTTCTTTATCCATAGTTCTTTGTATGATTTTTATATTCGTATTTTTAATTACATCAGAATGTAACTTTGAAGCTATTTGATCTGCTATGATAATCCCTTCACCATAAGATCTTATTTCTGCTAATATATTAGTAAATGTCTCTACTGCTTTTGCTTTTGAATTAGCTTCTTCACTACTTTTATCTAAAGATATATTAGGTAATAGTCTATGTGCTTCTTCAATAACTGTAACATGTTTTAATTCATTAAAAGCCCCTTGCTCTTCTCTATACTGATATAGTTTATTTAACAACAATCCCATTAAAAATGCTTTTTCTTCATCATCAACTATGTTTGATAACTCAATTATTGTTGGCTTTTTAAAAAGTACTTTTGAAGCATAAGCGTGTCTGGAGTTAAATATTTTTCCCTTTGCGCCAATAGTTAAGTTTTTTATTCTTGTTTTTAATGCGGCTTTTATATTACTATCTAGCTCTCCTGCATATCCTGATTCCTCAACCACACTTTCTATTTTATCTTTTAAATCATCCATACTGGGAAATAGTAAAGTTTTTCTGTCATAGTTCGCTTCATCAGAGTTTGTAAATAATGGATTATCTTCAGTATCAAAGTTCCAACCTTTATCTTCATATATTTTATGAATAGCAATTTCAAGTATATATGGCATTGGTCCATACATGGGAAATGCTGAGCTAAAGGTTGTTTTTAACATGTCTACATGTTTTGTCAAGGTTGTACTTTTATTATTCTTATTATGTTCAAATATAAAGGGATTTAACTTAAAAATATCATTTTTAGCTCCGGGTCTAAATATCTGCAAATTTGGTATTTTTGCTAAAAGATGTTTATACTCACTTTTTGCAGGTTCTATAACCAAAAATGGAATTTTTTGTTCTAACTTATTTGATTGAAGCTCATTCAATATTAGTTTTATTGTATTTGATTTCCCACTACCAGTTATTCCTGAAACAAATAAATGAGAGTTTAAAGCTTTAGTTGATAGTTTGGATTATAAGCTTTTCAAGGATAATGCTCCTGCTAGTACTTGATGTCATTAAGAAATATAACTTTTATTTTACCCAAACCTCAACTATCAGAAAATATAGGAGCCTGTGCTAGAGCTTTAAAAAACTTTAATTTTAATAATCTATCAATTGTTAATCCAAAACCTTCATTTCCAAATGATAAAATTATTGCAACATCTGTAGGGGCAAAGGATATTATTAAAAAAGCAAAAGTATATGAAAATATAGAAACATCATTAAGTAATTTGGATATATTAGTTGCAACATCTGCAAGATTTAGAAATAAAAATATTAAACATATATCAATAACCGATCTTAATAAAATTAATTACAAAAAAAAGGTTGGTTTTCTTTTTGGATCAGAATCATCTGGATTATCAAATAATGAAGTTAGTTATGCTGATTATACTTTACAAATTCCAAGTAATAAGAATTTTAGATCTTTAAATTTGTCTCATAGTCTAATTATAGTAGCTCAAATAGTAAGTGGACTAATTTCAAATAAAAAATTTATTTTTAAAAAATCAAAAAAAATTAAAAGTGCAAATAAAACTGATATTCAAAAAATGTTAAATTTATGCATTAACAATTTAGAGAATAAGAATTTTTTTTACCCGCCTGAAAAAAAACCAATCATGATGGAAAATTTAAGAAGTATTTTCTATAAACTCAATCTTTCAGAAAAAGAAACTCGTATTTTATCGAGTGTATTTGCTGG
>CAJXWI010000553.1 GCA_913062735.1 uncultured Arcobacter sp. | reverse complement strand
TAAATTATTACCTGGGGATTTAATGTCTCAGTATCCTTATGGAAGAATTTTTCATGTAGAAGAACTAGAAGTTGAAGCAGGTAAATTTAATTTAAGAGACAGAGTTCCAACGGGTTTATTAGCCGGTAAAAAAGTTAAAAAATCAATAGACTTAGCCTATAAATATGAAGAAGAATTTGATCTTGAAACAAAAGAAGATGGAACAAGAAGATTTGCATGGATTTTTCCAAGTGAAATTCAAAGTAATTATAAAGAAGATAAAAACTGGTTTGAGTTGCAGTTTGATTTACCAAAAGGTTCTTATGCGACAGAAGTAATTTCAGAGTTGATTCACTAATGAAATAAATTATTTTTATATTTTATAAAGTAAAATATAGATAGACTTTTCTATTAGTCAAAAGGTTTATTATGAAATATGAAAATTTAATCACTCAACTATGTGAAGTAATCAAAGAATCAGAAGTAAATGCAGTTGAGATTTACGAAAAACTTGAAGGGATTTCTGCTCTTTTAGAAGAGTGTAAAATTCCTATGCATACTCAAGAAAAGTTTACAAATCTAATCTCAGATTCAATGGGCTTGATTCAACATCAAGATTTACACAGACAAAAAATTGAGCGTGTTGTTAATACTGTTTGTGAGTTAAATGATATTGATTCATCTTCTTATAACTTAGCCTCTTCTGCTAAGCATTTAGCAGGTGATGATTCAGCTGATTTAGTATCTGATGATGACATAGAAGAACTCATTAAACAAATGGCAAAAGAATAGCTAATCTCTTAATACAATAAGGGTGTATTCTTACGCCTTTACTCCCTAATCTTCATATGCTTTAAGTTGCATTATTATATACTAAAAAAAATTTATGATGAATAAATACAGGATAAATATTAGATATGATAGTTGGAATAGAAGGTACAATTGAAAAAAAAGAACCCACTTTGGTTCATATAAATACCTCAGGTTTAATTTATGAAGTAAGTGTTTCTCTTAATTGCAGCTCAAAAATTATTGAGAATAAAGTAAAATTATTTACAACACATATTATTAGAGAAGATGCTCAGTTATTATATGGTTTTTTGGATTACAATGAAAAAAAACTTTTTGATACTGTTATTAAAATAAATGGAGTAGGACCTAAAGTTGCTTTAGCTATTTGCTCAACGTTTACACCTGCATCTTTTTCTCAAATTGTTTCAAGCAATGATGTCTCTATGTTAAAAAGAGTTCCCGGAATTGGACCTAAGGGTGCTAGTAGATTATTGGTTGAATTAACAGGTTTTGTTATTGATGGCAATGTGGATGACAGTGATCTTAGCAATCATATGTTAGAAGCTGCAATGGCTTTAGAGTCTTTAGGTTTCAAAAAAGACATTGTTTCAAAAATATTAACTACTTGTAGCTCTACAAATACAAGTGAATTGGTGCGTGAAGCACTTAAAAAATTACAAAAATAAGGTTGAGTGTGAATAGAGAAATTGTTATAGTATTTGGTGGTGTTAGTTTTGAACATGAGATTTCAATTGTATCTGCTATTGCCATGAAGGAAGTATTGCATGCACAATTGCATTATGTTTTTTTAGACAGTGAGCGAAATTTTTACCATATCCCAAATGAGCGTTTAAATGCAAAACTTTTCTCAAGTGGAAAATATAAGAAGTGTGACCTGCTAAGCTTAGGAAAAGAAGGTTTTATCAAAAAATCTGTTTTTTCAAAATCGCTTATTCCTTGTGATGTTATTTTAAATTTAATACACAGTGGGGATGGAGAAGATGGTACCTTAAGTGCTATGCTTGATTTTTATTCACTGCCTTATATAGGTCCAAGAAAAGAAGCTTGTGCCATTAGTATTAATAAATTTTTAACAAAAGGCTATGCTTCTTCGTTAAATATTAAAACAATGAATTATCAATACTATAACAAAGGTGAAATTGTAAGGGTAAAAGAATATCCCGTAATAGTTAAACCTGTACGATTAGGCTCTTCTATAGGCGTTAGTATTGTAAAAGAAGAAGCAGATTTACTTTATGCTTTAGATGTAGCTTATGAATATGACAATGCAATCATTATTGAACCTTTTGTTTCTAATATTGAAGAGTATAATGTAGCTGGGTGTAAAGTTGAGGGTGAATTTATTTTATCATTAGTTGAAGAACCACAGAAATCAGATTTTTTGGATTTTGATAAAAAGTACCTTGATTTTTCACGAACATCAAAAGTGCAAGAAGCCAATATATCACCTGAATTAAAAAACGCTTTAAAAGATGCCTTTAAAAAAATATACAATACCCTTTTTGATGGATCAATGATTAGGTGTGATTTTTTTGTTATTAATAACGTGGTGTATTTAAATGAAATCAATCCTATTCCTGGGTCTATGTCAAATTATTTGTATGAAGATTTTTCAAGCACACTTTTATCTTTGTCTCAAGACTTACCAAAAATACAAGATATTAGTATTTCTTATGACTATGTAAATAAAATACAAAGTGCTAAAGGAAAATAGTGGCACGAAAAAGCATTGAAGTTAATAACAAACATTTTGATATCTCTTATGAAATCCTTAATCCCAAAGAAAAAAAGAATTTAATTATCCTTCATGGATGGGCATCATCAAAAGACTTAATGAAAAATGTTTTCTCGCCTTACTTAAAAAACTATAAGCATATTTATATTGATTTACCAGGTTTTGGAAAGTCCCCTACAAAAGAAGTTTTAGATGTTTATTTGTATACTAAAATTATTGATGCTTTTTTATTAAGTATTGATGCTTCAAAAGATATTATTATGGGGCATTCTTATGGCGGAAAAGTGGCAACTTTATTAAATCCAAGCAATTTAGTCT
>CAJXWI010000552.1 GCA_913062735.1 uncultured Arcobacter sp. | reverse complement strand
ATTTATTTACCTTCATTGGTAGTAAATTCTTTATCTAAATCAATCACAGCTAAAAATAATAAATTTTTAGCTGTGATTGATTTAGATAAAGAATTTACTACCAATGAAGGTAAATTTAAATTTTCTCAAATTAAATATATCCCATCAATAGTTGAAACATCTACCGGAGTTAATTTTAAAATTTATCAACCTTCCTATAAAGAATTTGTTCTTTTAATGAAAAGAGGTCCTCAAATTATTTATCCTAAAGATGTTGCTCAAATAGTATTAGAGTCAAATATTCATAATTCAAGTAAGGTTCTTGAAATTGGTTCTGGCTCAGGTGCTTTGACTTTATATTTATATACTATTTTAAAAAACACTGGAATGTTATACAGTTTAGATTCATCAAAAATCAACCAAAGAAGAGCTGATAAAACTATTTCTAGATACATCTCTACACTGTCTGATGAAAGTAATGATATAACATTTATTAATCAAGAATTAGTTAATTTTGAGTACAAAACACTTAATGATAATTTAGATGCAATAATCACTGATGTTCCTGAACCATGGGAATTCTTCACTAATAACAAAATAAAAAACAGTGTTACCTGGGTATCATATTTACCTTCTATGACTCAAGTAATGAGAATGAATGATGCATTAAAGGAACAGCTATTTCAAGATATTGAGATAAAAGAAGTAATTCTTAGAGATTGGGTAGTTGATGATAAGATTGTAAGACCTTCAAACAAACTTGTTTCACATACTGGTTTTTTAATTTCTGCTAAATATATAAAATATTAAGGCTCAATCATTATACATTCCCCAGGACATTCTTCAGCTGATTCAACAACAGCTTCTTCTTGTCCTTTAGGAACAACAGCTAAACCTTCTGCGCCGCCAACATTTCCGTGTTCTTCTGAGAAAATTTTATCTCCTTCTTTAACATAAAATAATCCATCATCTAAACCAACAAAAACATCAGGGGCAATTTCCTCACACAATCCGTCACCTGTGCATAAGTCTTGATCTATCCAAACTTTCATAATGTATATATTACAATACACCAGACATATATAAATTTTTAACAATAATTTTATTTATTTAAATTTGTAAAATTAAATTATGTTTTCAAAGTTTCAAAAGTGATTTAATTAATGAAAAATGTATTAAGAAGAGCAATTGAATTATTAAATTTATTAAGTGACAATCAAAACCTCACTACGGAAAATATTAAAGATAGCATATCTGATTATAGAGATTTAAATCAACAAGCATTTAGAAGGTCATTTGAAAGAGATAAAAATTTATTACGCTCCTTTGGTTATTTGATACAGTATGAGAATGATAAATGGTCCTATGACAAGGGTTACTCATTATCAGGTTACTCAATTTACGAATCGATTATTAAGTCTGAGAAGATTAGTAGTGAGAAATTAATTAATACTTATTTATATCTCAAAAAATATTTATCAAATAGTAATTATGACAATGATAAAAGTGAAAAAATATCAAAAATCCTCCAATCTATTAACGAAAAAAGAAGAGTTGGGTTTGATTACCTTGATAAATATCGAAAAGTAAAACCTCAAGGATTAAAATATTTTGATAATAAATGGTATTTAGCCGGAGAAGAAAATGGACCACTTAAGACGTTCAATTTAGATCAAATACATAATTTAAAAATTGGTAATAAAGCTGATTTATTTCAAATAGAAAATAAAAATTTTCCTTTTTCCTGGGACGATGAGAAATACTCTATTGAAGCAACAATAAAATTAAAGAGAGATTTATATGACGTAAATAAAAATATATTTGCACACAATCAAACTCAATTAGAAATCAAAGATGAATTTTTACACTGCAATGTATCCACAAATGACAGCTATGGATTTATAAAATTTTTACTATTGCTAGATGATGAAATCGAAATTATCAAAATAAACTCTACAGTTAATTTAAAGGAATTATTAGATGCCAAAAAAAATTGATCTCCAGTTAGTTATGAGCGCTCTTTCTTTGATTCAAAATAAAGAAAAATGGAATATAAACATACTTGTACAAAAATTAAATATAAGTGAAAAAGATTTATTTTATATATTGTCAGTAATCACTGATATTTATTCACAACAAGGTGAATTATTAATTGACTATGAATATGATGATAAAAATCAGGAACTATTGTTTAGCTTTAATCCTTCTTTAAAAAATATAATTCAGATAAACGATGGAGAGTTATTTAATTTAGTCTTTTTATTAACTTCAAATTCAATTTTTAAAGAGTTGGTTAAAAATAACAGTGATATTGAAGAATTTTATAATGTAGTTAGTCCATATTTTAATTTAGAAATATTAGATGAGAGTAATGATGGTGTTTTTGAGAACTTAACATTTTTTGAGGAAAACATAATCTCATATATAAAACTCGGAGCAACACAAGAAACTTTTTATAGAATACAACCAATCTTATTGGCAACTAATACTGATGGAATTGTTTTAGAAGCTATTGATTTGAACGAAGAAAAATCGAAAACTTTTTTACTTAATAGAATTGTTGATTCATTATCTATTGAAGACTTTAGAGAAAGTAAAAAATCTAATAATATGGAGGTTGTAATGAAGTTCACATATTTAAATGAAAAGGTTCTTACAGATATAAACAAAGATGATTATCAATTAAAAAATAAGCACGTAGAAGCAAAATTTTATTCAGAATTAAACGCTATAAATTTTGCCATCAAAAACTATGAGAATATTGATATTATCTCTCCACAATTTATAACAAATGAATTAAAAAATAGAAACGATAAATTAAAAAAGAAATTAAAGATATGAGTTTAATTGAACTTACAATAATAATTTTTAT
>CAJXWI010000551.1 GCA_913062735.1 uncultured Arcobacter sp. | reverse complement strand
GAGCGGATGACAATCGCGGACGCCATACGACCACATCACGCTCTTTGCATATGATGCCATCAGGAGGACTGTTACTCGATACTCCCGGCATGAGAGAACTACAGCTTGTTGATTGTGAAGAAGGTATTGAAAGAACTTTTTCAGAAATAGGGGAGTTGGCAGAACACTGTCAGTTTTCAAATTGTCAACACCAAAGTGAGCCGGGTTGTGCGGTAAAGGCTGCTATTGTTGCTGGTGATGTTGAGCAAAGACGGCTAACAAATTACGATAAGTTGTTACGTGAGCAAGCTCGAAATGGAGCAACCATTGCGGAAACACGAAGCAAAGACCGGAATTTGGGTCGGTTTTATCGTAGTGTTCAGTCGGAAGCGAAACAAAGAAAAGGGAAAACAAGGTAAGGTTTTTTACAAAACCATACATTAACGGCAGCCACTGCTGCCGTTTTATTTTGATAATAATCTTTATTAAAATTTAATTTGCTTAAAAAATTTACTACATTTTGTCTTGGTCTAGGCGCATTAGTCATTAAAACAAACTTTTTGTTTTTTTGTTTCAAGTTATCTAAAACTTCCATAGCTCTGGGATTTAATGATACCCCGTCATGTACCACTCCCCATAAATCTATAGAGAAAATTTTATAATTATCGACTATTTCTCGTAATCCATTTTTTAAGTGCAAAAAATTCATGAATAAAGACAATATAAATGCGAAAAATATAGTATTTTCAATGTTTTTTAAAGATTAAGTTAATTTTATCCTCAACCTTGAAATTGTATGTTTGTATATTTATATCATTTTCAGATTTTAATAGGAGATAACAATGAAATTCAGACCTTTACACGACAGAGTATTAATAAAAGTTTTAGATGCAAACCATATCCTTTGTTTTATTGTCCGTAATTTGATATGTAGTTTTATGTTTTATATCCTTCTGTTCAAAAGCATCATAATATAACTTTCTTCTCATTATCTTCCCTTTTTTATATTTCCCAATTTACTAAAAATTAGCGAATTATAATAATTGTATTCATTTAAAACTTTAAATGTTATTATGAAATATTTAAATAAAGTCACAATTATAATACAATTTGCACTGTTTTTATGGCAAAAATATGTTCTTAAACTACTACAATACTATGAAAATATACAAATAAATGCAAAATGTGTGTAAGTACTATAGATTGGGAGTAGTTGTCAGTTTCACATGGGGGTTTCATATTGTATTAGAAAAAACAGATACAAAGTTATGATATAAAAGACTTCTAAATTCAGGACGTAGCTTAGCACCTAAAGAGATATTTTTAAAAACTGAAAATTAAATCTTGGAGAACTTCATATAAGTTGTTTTCTTTTTTTCTTTACTCTATGTAACATAGCATGGCAGTTTGGGCACACTGGTATTAAATCTTTTATTGGATTGATTTGATATTCTTTTCCAATACTTGATATTGGTTAAATATGATGAACATAAATAAACCCTGCACTAAGTTCTCTACATTCATTTTCAAAATCAAAATCACATACATTACAAGATAATCCATAATGTTCAATACATTTATCTCTTGCTTGTTTGTCTCTTTCTTTTACACTATCTTAGCTTTTTCAGCTACTCTGATAGTTTCATACACGGTAATAGCTTTTCTTTTTGAGTCCTTTTTTATCTTTATAGTTGAACTTTAAATGAAGATATTTTCAATTTATACCCTGCTCGTTTAGTCTTTTATAATACTCGCATCCACTTGGGTTTCCACCATCGCAAGCTTTTCCAAAGAATTCTTTCGCAGTACTTTTATTTTGTCTTACTCCCTCTCCATTTACATACATAACACCTAAGTTCTTACAACCTCTGGGATTCTTACCATTACAAGCTTTTGTGTAAAGCTTTAAAGCTTTCTGTTTGTCTTGTCTTACTCCCTCTCCATTAGAATATATAAGACCTAAGTTAGTACAAGCACTATGATACTCACCATTACAAGCTTTTGTGTAAAGCTTTAAAGCTTTCTGTTTGTCTTGTCTTACTCCCTCTCCATTAGAATATAAAAAACCTACGTTGTAACAACCAGCTAATTCTCCACCATCACAAGCTTTGCTCCATAATTTTTTTGCTTTTTGCTTATTGCCACTATTATATTCATTAAAACCATCGGATACTATGTCAGCACTTAAACTTCCTATCATTATTATCATACTTAAAATCAATCTTTTCATTTTTCTTCCTCTTTATTACTCATCAAATTTATTTAATTATAATAGAATAAAATAAAAATAATCATTGTATTTTAAATGTCACGAAGTGAAACGCGTCTAATTTAGACATGGTAACTTTTATTTTTTTAATTGGGTATCTAAATTTCTAAATATTTTTTGATATTAATCTAAATATAATGATATATTCCCTACTTTATAATAAAAGTTATAATTTATTATGGAGAAACAAATGACGAGTAAAAAAGAATTGATATTCACATGGTTTTATCAAGTTTATGATATTCCTGAGAACATTTTACCATATGCAGATGCTGGTCTTTTAGGACAAATTGAGGAGACTAATGAGATTATTTATAATAGTTTTGATGTTGAAGAATATGGGTTTATAGAGATTTGCTTTGGATTAATTAATAAATCCTTACCTATGTTTCTTATTTCATTTGAGAGAGTTGCAGAGAAAAATAATGTTTGTCTTATTTTAGGGAGCATCTTGTTAATTTTAATTATATCAGGAATAAAGCCCATATCTAACATTCTATCTGCTTCGTCTATGATAAGTAATTTTACATCCTTTATTAGGACTTTGCCTCGTTCTATATGGTCTAAAAGTCTACCAGGTGTGGCGATTAATACATCTACACCT
>CAJXWI010000550.1 GCA_913062735.1 uncultured Arcobacter sp. | reverse complement strand
CAATTTTTAAGTGAAATTTTAGCACATTAATCGACATATAGTATATTAATAATTATTCTATATCAAAAAAAGGAGAAAAAATGAGAAAAATGATTTTAACACTTTTAGTGTTAGTTACAGCGAATCTATTCGCAGCAGATTTAGATTTATGGAAAAATTCAACATTGAACAAAATTGTTCAAAGAGGTGAATTAATTGTCGGTATGGAACCAGGATATATGCCTTTTGAAATGAAAGACAAAAAAGGTCGAATCATAGGTTACGATGTTGATATGGCTAAAAAGATGGCAAAAGAAATGGGCGTAAAAGTTAAATTTGTACCAACGGCTTGGGATGGTATTATTGCTGGTTTAGTAACTGAAAAATTTGATATTATTATGTCAGGTATGACTATTACTCAAAGCAGAAACTTAAAAGTCAACTTTGCAAATCCTTATATTGTTGTTGGTCAAACAATTATCATGAAAAAATCTTTAGATTCAAAAGTTAATTCAGCAAAAGATTTAGATAAAAAACAATATACAATTGCTACTAAACTTGGTGTTACTGGTGAAATTGCAACTAGAAAATTCTTTAAAAATGCAAAAATTGTTACTTTTGAAACAGAAGCAGATGCTGCTACTGAAGTATTAAATGGTAATGCAGATGCAATGGTTTATGATCAACCATACAATGTATTATTTATGAGTGGTAAAGGTAAAGGTAAATTAGTTCACCTTGATACTCCTTTAACATACGAACCATTAGGTTGGGCAATTAGAAAAGGTGATCCAGATTTCTTAAACTGGTTAAATAACTTCTTAAGACAAATGAAAGAAGACAAAGTTGTAAACTTCCACGATAATTTATACAAAAAGTGGTTAGTTGATACAAAATGGCTTAAAAGAGTACAATAATGGGAAAAAAGAAATCAGTTTCTTTAGCTCATAATAAAAACCTGGGGCATACACTTGCCCTAGGTTTCTATTTAGCTATCGGTTATTTTTTATTTTTAGCAGCATCAAACATGAATTATGTTTGGCAATGGAATTCGATTCCAAAATATTTTGCATACGAAGAAACAATATCTATTGAAGCTCCACAAGATGGAAAATTCACAAGCGTAGATGGAAAATATTTTGTAATTACAAGTGATGGAGAAAAAGAAGAACTTCAAATAACAAGTGATTTTAACTTTGAATATGAAATTGATGAAGATATTTACCAAGGTGATATTATTGCTTCAATGAGTGAGTGGCGTGCAGGACCTATGATAAATGGTATGTGGGTTACTATTAAAATATCAGTAATGTCTGCAATTCTTGCTAGTATTATAGGTATTTTGGTTGCATTTATGCGCTTATCTTCTTATCAATTTTTTAAAGATATAGCCAGTGTTTATATTGCAATTATAAGAGGAACACCTCTTTTAGTACAAATCTTCTTATTCTATTTTATTATTGCAAATATTTTTGATATTGAAAGATTTTATGCAGGAGTTCTTTCACTTGGAATATTCTTTGGTGCCTATACTGCTGAAGTGTTAAGAGGGGCTATTCAATCTATTGATAAAGGTCAAATGGAAGCATCTCACTCCCTTGGTATGTCATATCTTCAAACAATGAGACATATTATTTTACCTCAGGCATTCAAACGTGCGCTTCCAAGTTTAGTAGGTGAAATAATTGCTTTGGTAAAAGATTCATCTTTAGTATCTGTTATTTCAATTACAGATTTAACCAAAGTAGGTAGAGAAATTGTTGCTAATACGTTCTCTCCTTTTGAAACATGGATAGTAGTTGCAGTTATGTACTTAACGATTACCTTCTCTTTAACATATGTAGGTCACAGATTAGAAAAACGAATGGAAGAAAAAGGTGGCTTAAGCTAAATGCCTCTTTTTTTCGAATCTTTATTGCAAAATACAATTACGTTTTTTGCAATTTTAGACCCTATTGGGGTTTCTGCATTAGTATTATCTATTCTTCCAAACAATACAACAAAAGCTCAAATGAATGAAGTTGCAAAAAAATCTACCATCACTATAATAATAGCTTTTTTTGTAGTCTTACTTACAGGAGATTTTATCTTAAAAGTTTTTGCTATTAATGCTAATTCTATTAAAGTTATGGGTGGTTTAGTACTTATTTTAATGGCCTTACAAATGGTAAGTGGTTCAACTAAAAGTAAAAAACCCACAAAAGCAGAAGAAAAAGATGTCAAAGAACAAGATGATTTATCCGTAATACCAATTGGTATTCCTATTACTTTTGGGCCTGGAATTTTTACAACTATCCTTATTTATAAACAAGAAGCCAGCAATTTTACTGATATCTCAGTAATAATTTTAGCTTTTTTAATTAACGCAGCCCTTATTTATATTGCTTTTAAATACTCAATTTACCTTAAAAAAATACTTGGTTTAACGGGACAAAATATTGTAACAAAAGTAATGGGATTAATTGTAGGTGCTATTGCTGTTCAGTTTATAATTAGTGGTATTATATCGCTTACTCAAGGTTATCTTTAGTGCTTGACATATATATACAGGGTTTTATTGTTACCATTTCATTAATCATGGCAATAGGTGCACAAAATGCTTATGTGCTTAAATTAGGTCTTCTAAAACAGCATGTACTAATGGCTGTTAGTATGTGTGTCTTATTTGACATTTTTTTAATTTCTACAGGTGTTTACGGCCTTGGTTATTTTATTAATGACAATCAAATACTTATTAATGCTGTTGCTTTTTTAGGAATTGCTTTTTTATGCTTTTATGCTTTTACTTCATTTAAAGCAGCCCTTAAAAATGAAAGTTTAGAAATTGATAATACAATTAATACCAAACCAAAAAAAGAAGTGATTACACTTGTTA
>CAJXWI010000549.1 GCA_913062735.1 uncultured Arcobacter sp. | reverse complement strand
TTGCAATGCCAGCTTTTGTTGCGCCTGAATTTAATTTAGAAGCTATTATTTTTATCTTACCTATTGCTATTGCACCTGCTATTGAGCATATTGGTGATATGTTGGCTATTTCAAATGTAACCAAAAAAGATTATTTAGAAAATCCAGGTTTAAAAAATACTCTTTTAGGAGATGGACTAGCAACATCAGCGGCTTCTTTATTAGGTGGGCCTCCAAATACTACGTATTCAGAAGTAACAGGAGCAGTTACACTAACCAAAGCGTTTAACCCAGCCATTATGACATGGGCAGCACTAGCAGCTATTGTACTTGCTTTTGTAGGAAAACTAGGAGGAATCTTAGCTACTATTCCAACACCAGTAATGGGTGGAATTATGCTTTTATTATTTGGAATGATTGCTAGTATTGGAATATCTACCCTAGTAAAAGAGAAACCCGATTTTTCTTGCCCAAGAAACATGGCGATTATCTCAATTATTCTAGTATTTTCAATTGGAGGAATGAATTTTAATTTCTTTGATATTGCATTTTCAGGAATTGGATTAGGTGCTATTATTGGTATTGTTTTAAACTTAGTTTTACCACAACCAAAAAACTAATATAAAGTGAAAAGAAAGAGAATCTTTCTTTTCACGCTTTTTTCTTATCCCTAATCCACCATTACTTTCTTCTAAATAACTACACAAAATAATCAAGTCTAATGAATAACTACATTCACTAAAGTTCATAATTATAGAGCTCATGAAAGCTAGCGCATTCGTTTTTTTTCTTCTTTTATTGAAAAGAAGAAACAAGAAAGCAACTGACGGTTGTTGAAGGCTTACAGCTCCCCTCACTTATTATTTTATATTTCTAAC
The DNA here is from genome assembly GCA_913062735.1 of uncultured Arcobacter sp. Next base: position 2,009 of record CAJXWI010000549.1, on the reverse strand, counting down.
TTGCGGAACTCCCTAAAACGTGCATTACAGCTCCTGTCTTTACGGACATACAGTCCTCAGTTTTTTCCGAAATACAAAATAAACGCTCGGCTTCAACAAAGTCAGAACCACGCTCCACGTTTTCATAATAATGTTTTTCTCTTTATGAAGTAAAAATATAAGAAATAAATAAATCAAAGAACAAAACTACATTCTCAACGGCTCTTCCCCTGACTTTGAGAAAGCTAAATCTTTTTATTTTTTAACGGAAAAAGGTGAAAACTGTTAGAGCGTCAGAAATGTGCTCTTTAGCACGTTTTAGCTAGTTTTTGAACCTAGCTAAACAATAAAAATATTTAGGCACCCGAAGGGCTTTATCATCTCGTCAGTTGCTTCTTTTTGTTTCTTTTTCTGACAATTAAGAAAAAGAAAAAAGCGCAAAGGTTACTTGTAAGAGCTCTTTAAAAAAGTGGAGATTCATTCTCAAGGATGTAAATTTACTTTGTTAATTAAGTGGAGTTTTATCTATGTCTTAAAGGAGTATTATCAGGGTCTTCATTTTGAAATTGATTAGTTAAAAATATATGAGCAAATCCATCTATAACTTTTGATACAACCTTTTTTTCTTCTATTATTTTAGAAGGAGGCGCGTATTGTGATTGAGTGTTTTCTTTATAGTATTTTTTATTTATTTCTTGATTGTTATTTTTAGCAGAAAATTCATATTTTAATTTATCATTTGAATTATTTTGACTTGAAAATTCCGCAAATGCAAAAGATGAAAGTGCTAAAGAAATTAATAATATTTTGTTCATAATTTGTCCTTTGCTTTTAATGCAAAATATTATCCTAATCTCAATAAAATCTTCTTATTTCTTATCTTATTATATTTCTTCACTTTCTGTATATTCTTGGTATTGCAATTAAGAAAAAGAAAAAGCGCAAAGGTTACTTTGAAAGAGCTCTTTAAAAGAACTATTTTATAAAAAAGTGGAGATTAATTCTCAGAGGTATAAATTGTTTCTTCATTGGAATAAAACAAATACTTTTGTAGAATATATGAAATAGTAATGCGATACAAATATAAGGATAGACTTGCTAATAGATACTTTCATTAACAATATTTCAACAAACCGTTATTTCAGTGTTAAAGAAATGATAAATAAATTAAAACAGGTTTCTTTTAATGACTCATTGCATCTTCACTTATTAAGATTTGAAGCTTTGACATATAAACATTTAAGAGACGGTTCAATGAATTCTGTTAAGCTGAATGAAGAGCATTTTTTTAGTTTGCGTTTTTTTATACCTTATGCAGTAGAAAAATTAATAGTATATAGTTCAAAAAGTATAGAGAAAAACAAATATTATGAAACGTATATTATATCATCACTGTATGATTCATTTAGTGAAGCGGGTACTTTAAAAGGAAATAAAGGGAAGAGTATGATTGAAAAAATATTCTTTTTTCTTGGCTATGAGCAAATATCACTTCAAGAAGATAGAAATATTCACATTGAGCTAATGAGGCTATTTAAGCTATATAAAGGCAATAAAGAAGTAGAAGACTTATTACTTACTGAGGTAGGAATTTCACTAAAGAAAATAATAGTACTGTCATCAATGCTATTTTATTATATATTGCAAGACAGAAGAATTGTAATCAATTACTCTATTGCTATATTTAAAAGTAATTTACTATCTTCTCTTAGAGTTACTGAAGATGAAATAGATAAGTTTTTAAACTTTATACTAATTACTGAAAAAGAATTTATTCACAAGTATAAAACATTAAGAAGTGAGTACTGCAGCACTAAAAAAAGACTTGTTCCTATTAGTTATAGTAGGCTTCAAACCTTTGATAAGTTTCTTCCTAAAATAAGCCATCATAATCCATTAATAATAAGCCCTTGTGGTAAATATATGAAATTAATAAGCCTTACATCCTTTTTGGAGTTCTTTCGCCTTGAAAGCTTTTATTTACATATATATGATAATAAAAGAATAAAAGATTTTAAATCAAAAATACA
>CAJXWI010000548.1 GCA_913062735.1 uncultured Arcobacter sp. | reverse complement strand
TGGGCTCTAATGCTGGGTTTAATAATGTTTTTTTATAATATTCAATTTCTGCGTCTCTTCTTAGCACTTCGAATCTCATACGTATTTCATGAATTCGATTATATATCGTTTCTAATTTTGATCCTTTATCCACGATATGCTCTGGTGTTGTAATTTTTCCACAGTCATGTAACCAGGCCGCAATTTTAAATTCTCTAATCTCTTCCTCATTTTCGAAACGAAAATCACTAAATGCAGACGATGTATCGTTAGACGCCGCCGTAGCAAGTAACATACCTAGCTCTGGCACTCTTTCACAATGACCCGCTGTGTAGGGTGACTTATCATCAATCGCTTGCCCTATTAATTCGATAAAGGAGTCCATCAATTCTTTTTGTTTCTGCTGATACGATTGTATAGATTCCGTCATATCTAGCATTGAATCATTGAGCTCTTGAATTTCAACAATATGGGAGTCTTCGAATTTTACGTCTTTATATTGGCGGCGTTTAATTTTCGCACTTTCTTTCGCCAGTCGCTTAATAGGCTCAACAATAGGTGATGCTAAAAACCAACAAAAAGGAAATAAAATCATCATCAACATGGCGGTAATTAGTATTGAAATCTGCAACTTTTCATAGGTTTTTTTAAAGAGTGATTCTTGTGAAATTAATAAGGCAAAATATTCATCATATTGATTTAGTTTACTAATAAAAAGATACGATGTTTTTTCATCAATGCTTACTTTGAGTAGTTGATTGTAATTTTTAGGATCGTCTACGAAATCAAGTAACTCTCTATACGGTAGTACACCAACATAATTTTTAGTTTCAGATAAGAGCCATTTTTTTGATAACGCTTGCTTTTGCTCTGCTGTGATATTTTCTATTGCTAAATTTATAATATCAAGCAGCTCACTTTTTTCTTTAGACACTATAAAATGTAAGTCTGCTGATAAGGACGCTTTACCACTATCAATATTTGTGTGGAATTTAAGATCATCAATAAAATATTGTTTCGCTGTATATTGAAGTACATAACGATTATCTAGTCCCGCAAAATACTCTCCATCATGAACCTTTTTTAAAACATCCACCGTTGACGGAACTTCAACAATGTTAATTTTTGGGTAATGCTCTTTGATAATTTTGATGATTGACCAACCTGCAGGAATGGCAATAGTTTTGCCATTTAATTGGTCTAAGGTCTTAAGATCTTGAACCCCCGACTGTGTCACCATAGAAAATGGCGATTTTAAAAATGGCTTACTAATCAAACCTAGGCTCTGATTCGTTTCATTATTGTAAGCTGCACTGAGTATATTTAGCTTATTTTCATTAAATAGACCGACTAGTTCAACCCAACTAAAACCATTGATAAAATTAATATTTAACCCTGTCGATTCACCTACCAATTTCATCACATCAACACTATAACCTGCGGGTTCACCCGATGCGGAAAAGTCCAATGGAGCCCAATCCAACTCGTTGGATACAGACACAATATTATGTTTGGTAATCAGCGCCCTTTGTCGCTTAGTAAGGTTTAATAATGGAGACTTAGGTATATCGACTGCCGTTGCTTTCTTTTGCAAATTGGATGCTATTAATTGCCCTTCCTTTTGAAAGATAAACATCTCAGTATTCAGCTCTGGATCATTAAAGTCTTCATGAGATAAATACTCCGATACAGACTCTAGAGCAATATCAATAGCAACAACAGTATTATTAGAAGACGGTACTTTTAAAGAATAAGTTTGCCCAGGGGCTTGTAAATGCTGGAATAAGTACGGTGGACTTTTATAAATACTCTGTGTCTTGGCGTTAGAAAACCAAAAACGATTAACAGGATTGTATTCTGTCGACTCTATAACTGAATTATTTATCGTTAATTGTTCATCATAAAAAGTCGTCTTTTTAAATTTCTTATGGTCTTCATCATAAATATCAATGGTTGCCCAACGGTCATTTATAGAGGCTTTCATTTGCCCACGTATGATTGGGCTTGATGCTAAATTGATAACTTCAAAAAAACTGCCGCTATCATCAGCGATGTACATACCGTATAAGTTATTATTTGATTCGAAAATATTAATTATTTCAGCAAATTTACTGCTGTAAGAGAAATGGTTCTTTATATCTGGGTCTCTCACCATTTGCTCAAGAGCGTCTTCAATTATTTTATTTTCTGTTGATAAGTTTTCAGAGGTGTTTTTAGTTGTCATGCTAAAAATACGAGACGTGTACTCTAATGCCATTGTAGAACTAAAGTGGCTCTGTAAAATAATGGCTACTGTGGCAGTAATAAGTATAGAAAAAATAAAAATACTGACGACTGCGGCTTTAATTTTAATAATAAGTTTTTGTTTTATTTTGCTAATAACAAGCATTTTTATTTAATTCCATATATTTACCTTAGACACCCATTATAAAAGAGTCTCAATAGAAGAAACTAGTGAATGTCGCTCACTTAATTTCAAGGATGAACTTTACCATTATGAAGCAAACTTTGTACGCGATTTGTAGAATTTAAGGGAATTGCTTGCGTCGTTAAGAGAGACCGATATCTCACTTTCAATTTGAAGAATGATAAGATAGGTAAAATGTTTATTTTCTAGGTTAAAGGCTATGACAAGAGCCGTCTATACGCTATTAAGCTGCCCGTACTCTAAATAGAAGTGCACCACCTATAATTATTTTTAATTAAGTTGAGGTGGATTATGAAGAAGAAATACACGCATTTATCTTTATTTGAAAGAAGACGATCCTAAATTCAGATAATAAGTGCGACACTGAAAATCAGGTGTAGAAGTAGCCAACTGCTGACGTTGGTACACTTCTTCTTACCACAGAACAAAGCAGTACTAACATGAATTATCAGCAGTTGACC
>CAJXWI010000547.1 GCA_913062735.1 uncultured Arcobacter sp. | reverse complement strand
ACTCTTTTTCTCAACTATTCTATAATTTTTTCTAAATTAAATTTTTTAAGGATAAACATGATTGTTTTAGAAATAAAAGACATCAAAGAATTGATTTCAAAAGTAGGGTATAAGGATTTTTTCTTACAACTAATTGATACATTAGAAGAAGACTATAAAAACTGGGATGACTTTGATAAAAGCCCAAGAGTTGCTAACCATGTAGATGGTGGAGTAATTGAGTTAATGCCAATTTCAAATGATGAAATGTATTCATTTAAATATGTAAATGGACATCCAAAAAATCCAGATCAAGGTAAATTTACAGTAATGGCTACGGGTCAACTCTCACTTACTAATACTGGTGAGCCATTAATGTTTTCTGAAATGACACTATTAACAGCGTTTAGAACAGCTGCAACATCAGCTATGATGGCAAAACATATGGCAAAAAAAGAATCAAAGGTTCTTGCATTAATAGGAACAGGATCTCAAAGTGAGTTTCAATACCTTGCATACTCATTTATTTTTGATTTAGAAGAAGTTCGTTTTTTTGATACGGATCCAATAGCTATGCGAAAATTTGAAAACAACATGGCAGCGTTTAATGTTAAATTAACACCTTGTAAAGACTCACGTGATGCAGTAAATGGAGCTGATTTAATAACTACATGTACAGCTGATAAAAAATACCAAACGGTTCTTACAAAAGACATGATTACAAAAGATGTGTTTATTAATGGTTTAGGGGGCGATTGTCCAGGTAAAACAGAAATAGAAAAAGAATTAGTAGAAGCTTCTACAGTAGTCGTTGAGTTTTTACCTCAGTCAAAAATTGAAGGCGAAATTCAACAAATGCCAAAAGATTTTACTTGTACAGAATTTCATGAAATCATAAAAGGTGAAAAAAGTATAAATGTAGCTACTCATGGAACAGTGCTTTATGATTCAGTTGGATTTGCATTAGAAGATTATTCAGTGTTAAGGCTGATTTATACGCTTGCTAAAAAGAACAATGTAGGAAGAGAAATGAACTTAATTCCTGAAATTAATGATGTTAAAAATTTATTCTCTTTATTGTAAGAATGAGAAAAGAGGAATATAAATGGAAAAAATAATTAAGTTAGTAGAAGTATATTCAGATATTGCAGGGCATAAAAAAGGAGCATCTTTAGGTATTGATGCTTTAAAACAGTCTTGTGAAGATTTAGACTCACAGTATTTTAAAAAGTATTTAAGTGAAGCGATTAAAGATGAAAATGACGCATATAAAGAAAAAAGCGAATTTGAGCATGCCAAATATATTGATAAAATTTATTTAGTAATTTCACGCTTAGCAAATAGAATAAAAGAAATTAGAGAGAAAAAACAATTTCCTATTGTTTTAGCTGGGGATCATGCTTCTTGTGCAGGTACAATGCACGGTTTAAAAATGGCACATCCAAACAGTGAAATAGGTGTTGTTTATATTGATGCCCATGCAGATATTCACTCACCTTATACTTCTGATTCTGGAAATATGCATGGAATGCCTTTGGCAATGGCTTGTAATTTAGACAATAAAGAATCTATGATTCATGATATAAGTACTAAAGAAAAAGAGTACTGGGACAAACTAAAATTTTTAGCAGGAAAAGAAGAAGCTTCTATTAAACCAGAAAACGTTGTTTTTTGTGCACTTAGAGATTTTGAAGCCCCAGAGCAAGATTTAATAAACAGACATAATATTCCAGTACATACAGTTGCTGATATTACATTAAATGGAGTATCAAATACAGTAAAGGCTATTTTTGAAAAACTATCGCATTGTGAGCATATTTATGTTTCTTTTGATGTAGACAGTATTGACCCTTTATATGTTCCAGGAACAGGAACGCCAGTAACTGAAGGTTTATCTTATGATCAAGCGTTACAGTTAAATATGGAACTTATTAAAAATGAAAAAGTATGTTGTTGGGAAATAGCAGAAATTAATCCTATTTTTAATAAAAGAAAAGATGATTCTTTGAAATTGTTTAAAATCTTAGAAAAAGTAACAGCAATGTTGGTAAAACATTATTAGTAAAAAACCGCTTCTTTCGCATACTTTTTAATTTTATTAAAAAGTATGTATTTTATTTGAGAAGATATTATTAAAGCTCTTTGATTCTCTCAAATTCTTCAATAATATCTTCTATATCTTCACAACCTACAGCAATACGAATTAAGTCAATAGGAATATTATTCTCTTTTAAAAAATCTCTTCCTTTTTGGCACGTAATGAAATCATAATGAGCCAAATACACATAGGGCATAAGAAGTGTAAACTCTGTTCCTAAAGAGGGACCCTTGGGAAAATTAAGCAAATCATATACTTTTTGAAAACTTTTATTAAAAGTAAGAGAAATAATTCCACCTACTGCTTCTTTATGTGCCATAACCTTGACATAGTTTTCTTCTTTTAAGGTATGAAAGAGTTCATCTACAAAAGGGGCTTTTTCAAGATATTTAATGAGTTTTACTGTATTTGCATTGATTTTTTGCATTCTTTTTTCATAAAAACTGCTTTGATACGCTAAGCGTTGAATATCTTTAATATAGGGTTTATCACAATGTTTGAAAAAATCTTCTTTGCAAAAAGACAAGGTAGAGTTCTCATTTAAGATGAGTACTCCCATTAATACATCTGCATTTCCACAAGCATATTTGGTTAAGGACTCTATCATAATATCAGCATAAGGTTTTAGATCAATATTATATGGCGTTGCAAAAGTAGCATCTACTATTAGAGGAATATTATATTTTTTACATAAAGCAGATAAAGCAATAATATCTACACTTAATAATAAAGGATTAGTAGGAAGCTCAGTTACAATTGCAGATACTTGTAAACCATGTGTTTTTAAATATTCTTCTAATAAAGAGAG
>CAJXWI010000546.1 GCA_913062735.1 uncultured Arcobacter sp. | reverse complement strand
AAAGCTGAATGGCTTTAGTAGGATTTTGCATTTTTTGACTTTCTGTTACTTCAAATTCAATGCACTCATAAGCACATTGTTCATTATGTAACAGTTCTTTAATAAAGCTGATTAAATCCTCTTTTTCAAGCTGTTTTATTGCTAAATTAAGTGAAATCTTTCCTGTTTTTAAACCCTTTTTATGCCAGTAACTTAGCTGTGCCAATGCTTTTCTCATAACAATTCTATCAAGTTCTATAATCATACCACTAGCTTCTGCAAGAGGTATGAATTTATCAGGAGATATTAATCCAAGTGTAGGATGATTCCATCTAACCAAAGCCTCCATTCCCACTAAGGTATTATTATGTGCATTTATTTGGGGTTGGTAATAAACAATGAGTTCATCATCTTTTAACGCTTGTCGAAGAGATGTCTTTAATAGTACTTTTTGCAATGCTTTAACGGTCATCTCTTTATCATAAAAACAATAGCTACTATGAACGCTTTTTTTTGCTTCATACATAGCTGCACTTGAGTTTCTTATGAGTGTATTTGAGTCATAACCATCATTTGGATAGATGGAAGAACCTATACTTGTACTTGTATACAGCATATTACCATCCACAAGAAAAGGTTCTTTAAAAAGTTTTATAATGTTGTTTATAAAAACTGAAATATCCTGAGTGCTTCTTACATCATTTAAGATAATAGTAAATTCATCTCCACCCAGTCTTGCAAGGGTGTCACTGTCTCTTATTTTACTTTTTATTCTTTGTGCTACTTGCACTAATAGTTGATCTCCAATTTGATGGCCAAGGGAGTCATTTATTTCTTTAAAACTATCTAAATCCATGAATAAGATGGCCAGTTTATCTCGGTGTCTTCTTGAAGATTTAATGGCTTGTTCTAACCTGTCTACAAAAAGAATTTTATTGGGTAAAGAAGTCAAGGAATCATAATTGCTTTGATATTCTAATTCTTTTTTTTGTATGTCTAATATTTGTAAACTTTTTTCTAGGTCTTGGTGAGTATTTCTTAATTCAAGTTCTTGTTTTTTTTGTTCGGATATATCAATATCCAAACAAAACATTTCAGGCCAGTCACTGTTCTCACCCAACATAATGTGTGAAGAATATACAAAAATATTAGAACCATCTTTTCTAAGTAATAATAATTCAGCAGCAGGAATGGGAATTCCTTTTTCACACCAGTTTTCATGAAATCGAATTAAATCCTCTTTCATATAACTTGGAATAATTAAATCTTCAAGTTTTGCTCCAAGCGCTTCTTCTTTTGTAAAACCATACATTTTTTCACTTGCTTTATTCCAGTAGATAACTTCTCTGTTTTTGTTATATCCTTGAACAGCTATATTTGGGATCATACTTATCAGCTCAAGAAATTTGCTTTCATTATCATAAATCATAGGCTTTTCCTATAAGAATATATTTGTATTTTAAAGTTTATCACGCTTAGACTTGAACAATCTTAATTTATAAGCTAGTTAAATTTAATTATATTTAGCTGCAATACATTAAAAATAATGGTAAAAGTAAAATTACCAATACTCTTTATGAAACCAATAAATAAGCCATATGTGGTCTTGGTACTATAAATATGTAACTTTAATATACTTTTATTGCAATTTTATTCTTAAATAACAAATAAAAAAAATAAAATTATTTTTTAAAAAAATCAATTGATACTTATTCAAACATTTTACCCCAACATCTGTGGCTTGTCTCTGCAAAATTCTGTATTCAAGAAGTAGCCATAAAATTATCTTTTCTTGTAAATATAATAATTTTTATAGAAAAGGCTTGTTTAAATTGAATCTTTTTTATTTAAGTTTCCCAGAAATAAAAAAGATAAGGCCCCATTAAATCAATGTTCTTTAAAAAAGAAGAGAAAGAGAAATAGTAAAATATATTATATTTAAACCTGAAAAGTTTTAATTGTTAGGGGAAATTACTAGTTTATAGCTAGACTTGATTCTAAAATAAGCCCCAAAAGAATGTATTCATTAAGAGTAAGACTAAAAGTTCTGATTATTTATTGGGTGTAAATGAGTAAATATACTTTTATGTAAAGAGCAGGAGCTTAAAAGCTCTCCCATTCTTCATTATTTTTATTTTCAAGTAGCTCTTTATTTGCTGGTTTTATTGTCGTTCTTGAGGAAGGTGCTCTTCTTTCTTTGTATTTGCTATTATTCGTATTTTTAGGAGAGTTTCTTCTCACATTTTTACTTGTCGTTGTAGCTAGTTGTATAAACTCTTTCTTGTTTGCATTGGATACAATAAGTTTTGCAATGCCATCTGTTTCATTGGCTATATCTTGAGTTTTACTTGAAATAGCGGCATTTTCTTGTGTTTGTTTATCAAGTGAAGCAACTGCATCATTGATTTGTTCAATACCTGTTTGTTGTTCTTTACTTGCAGTTTCAACATCTTTTATTAAACTAATTGTTTTAGCGATATTGTCATTAAGAGAAGAATAACCAAGAATCATTTTAGCTGCTATTGATTTACCATCATTTGCTTTTTTAGTTGCATTCTCAACCAGACCTTTTATTTCATCTGCCGCTTCAGATGATCTTGATGCAAGGTTTCTGACTTCTTGAGCCACAACAGCAAAACCTTTTCCTGCTTCTCCAGCAGTTGCTGCTTCAACAGCTGCATTAAGTGAAAGAATATTTGTTTGAAAAGCAATTTGATCAATAACGGAGATTGCATCATTAATAGCGCTTACTTGCTCATCAATTTCATTCATAGCAGTAGTTGTATTTCCTGCAAGGGACTCCCCTTCCTTTGCAGAAGTGTTTAAGCCGTTAGCGTACCCTGCCATTTTTACTACATTTTCTGTATTACTAATAATACTTCCTGTAATTTCTTCAAGTGCTGCTGATGTTTCT
>CAJXWI010000545.1 GCA_913062735.1 uncultured Arcobacter sp. | reverse complement strand
AATTCTATTTATTCTTTGATCAAATTCTTCTAAATCAAAGGGTTTTTTTATATAATCATCGACTTCATTTTCAAAAGCATCTTTTAAATGTTTTGTATCTTGATACGCTGTTATCATTATTACAGGTGTTTTTAATTTGTAGTCATTTCTTATGATTTGAAGCACTTCTAATCCTGTCATATTAGGAGTATTTATATCCATAATAGCAAAATCAAATACTTCATCTACAAAATATTCTAAGGCTTCATCACCTGATGTTGCCAAAGAAACATCAAAACCATTGTGTTCTAAATGATCATATAAAATATCACTAAGTGCTAAATCGTCTTCAAGTAATAATACTTTCATATCCCACCTTTTCTTTATTGTATTATACTTGTTTTTTGTTTATTGGGCGTGTATTGTTTTTATTGCTCCATTTATCATAATGAACTACTTCTTCTAAAGGCATTCTTTTTAACCAGCCTTTTTCTTCTAATTCTGGCTGATCATGAAGATAACTTACTTTTCCAATACATAAATAAGCAATAACATCAATATTAGAAGGAATTTCAAGAATATCTTTTAAGGTTTCATTGTGAATAATACTCACCCATCCCAAGCCTAAATTTTCAGCCCTTGCTGCCAACCATAAGGTTTGAACGGCACAAACACAGGAGTACAAATCCATTTCTTTATTAGTAGTTCTTCCAAGGACTACATCACCTCTGCGAGAGCGATCACAAGTAATGCATATTCCAATAGGTGCATCAGTAATACCTTCTAGTTTTAGTTTTTTATACTGTTTTTGTTTTTCACCTTTAAACAATAAAGAAGCTTCTTTATTTGCAGTCTCAAAACCATCTTTTATATCTTGTCGTATTTTTTTATCTTTAATAACAATAAAATCCCAAGGTTGCATAAAACCCACGCTAGGAGAATGATGCGCTGCATCTAAAAGCCTTTTTATAACTTCATCATCAATTTCTTCATCTAAGAACTCGGATCTGGTATCTCTTCTTGTATAGATGGTTTTGTAAACAGCATCTCTTTCTTCTTGGGTAATATCCATAAACATTTTTCCTTTAATTATTTAAGATTGTAGCAGAAAAAATTTAAAGACAAAGCATCAAAGTGTTAAAAAAATGTACACAAAGGCTTAACAAAACTCTCCTATAATTTGGATATAAAAGGATACATAATGAAAAACAGTTTTTTAAAAACCTTAGTATTAGTTGCCTGTATGGGCACACTTTCTTTTGCAGCTTCAATGAGTGAGAAGCCATTTGGGAGTGATAAAGATGTGAAGTATTCACAAATGTTATGGATGCAATTGGAAAAAGCCAAGTTAAATCAAATTCCAGCAACCTTGTATTTAGGTGGTCCTCCTCATGGTCCTGTAAGAGAAGTACTTGAAAGTACAATTGATGGTAAAAGAGTCATTATAAAAAGAAATTATGGTGGAAAAGATATCACTATTGAAAAAGTGGAACAAAACCGTGCGAAATACTTAAAAGCCGTAACGGTAATGATTAAAAAAGATGGATATGATCCTAAAAACAAAGATTGGTTTTGGGTTAAATATAAAGCAGATGGATCTTTACACCAAAGTCCTAAAAAAGACGCTCTTGCTGGAAAAGTAGGTGGTTGTATTGGGTGTCATAACAGTGCTTCTGGAAATGATTTAGTATTTGCCCATAATAAAATGGCAAATGCAGAGATTACCTTAGTTAAAGAAATGAAAATGATGAAGAAAATGAAATAGCTTAAGCTATTTCATTTTGTTTTATCTGAAATTCTCAAAGCTTAATGGTGACTTTAAGTCCAAGGTTCTTAAATGTGCCATTACACTTTGTAAATCATCAATATTTTTACCAGTAACTCTTATCTCATCGCCTTGATTAACAGATTTTACTTTTAATTTTAATTGTTTAATTTCTGTTTGTATTGTTTTTGCTTCATCTTTTTGAATAGAATCAATTAAAGGGTAAGTATATTTTCTATTAGCCCCTGAGCTGTCTTCTTTTTTTGGCTCATCTAAAGAATTAATAGGAATACCTCTTTTATTTAACTTAGACAATAAAATATCGTATAAAGCATCTACTTTATTATCACTAGTTGAAATCAAAGTAATGGTTTTAGCACCTTCATTAAATTCAATATCTTTAGGTCCACCTTTAAAGTCATATCTATTGTCAGCTTCTTTTTGTGCTTGTACGATAGCATTTTTTAGTTCTTGAAAATCTAATTTTGCTGAAATATCAAATTGGTGTTCTTTTGTTGCCATAATATATCCTGTGTATTATTTTCTTAGATTATATGAAATTTATTATGTCATAAGCATTAAAGCGATTATTTTTATGTAAAAACCATTTATTTAAAAGGGTATTATAAAAAGATTTGAACTCTGTTGTATAAATCAAGTTATTCTTTTTTAAGTTTGTTAAAGAAGGATACTTCCCATATAAGCCTCCCCTAATCCCTCCTCCTATTACAAAAGAAAAAGTAGCCGTTCCATGATCGCTTCCTTTACTTCCATTTTCTTTTACACGTCTTCCAAACTCACTGTAGCTAAGAAATAAAACCTCATCAAAAAGATTTTCAGCTTTAAGTTCAGTAACAAAACTCTTAAGAGCTGCGTTTAATTCTTTTAATAAAAGAGATAGATTTTCTTTTTGATTGGCATGGGTATCATAATTTTTTTGTGAGAGTTTAATCACAGATATATCCATTGGGGATTTTATGATTTTAACTGCTTCTTTAAAAGAATTTGAGATATCAGTGTTTTCAAATTCAATAGTAATATTTACATCTTTTGCATACTTATTTACAGCAAATAGTGAGCGAGAAATTGTTTTTTCTTGTTTGTATAAAAATCCCAAGGTATCATCTTGTACACTTGTAGCAAGATCAAA
>CAJXWI010000544.1 GCA_913062735.1 uncultured Arcobacter sp. | reverse complement strand
CACAATAAACTCCCAAAGTACGGTGTATACGGGCTTTGAGGCTAGACAGCTTATAGTTGTGCCTAATTAATATGCTAGAAAACAATTTATACTAGTATTTATACATCTCGTTTATATCTATATATCATGAAATAGCCATGTTTTTTTATGAAGATGATAATTAAATAACTATTTTATTAAGACTTCTTATCACCTTAATTTAAGAAAACTAATCCTAAAAAATACTCCATTTTCAATATTTTCAATATGAATATTACCATGCAACCTATCTTCAACCAACATTTTAAGTATAGGTAAACCAATCCCACTGTTTTGTTTATTTTGTTTTGAGCTTATACTATATTCAAAAATTCTTTGTATAGGTTTTATTTTAATCCCACCAGCATTATCTTTATACTCTAGTTTATAACTTCCTTTTTCTTCCTCTATATAAATGCTAATCAAATTATTTTTATTGTTTTTAAATTCGTCCAATGAATTATCAATTAGTATAAGCATTATATTGGAAAATATATGTTCAAATCCATTGATATATTCTAGATTATTTGTTTGTATTTCTATTTGTACACTTTTCAAAATTATCTTTGAATTAATCATTTTTTCAATATTTTTTATTGACTCTGTAGGTGAAAAATTTCTTTTTGTGACTTCAGAAGAATAAAATAGTGAAAATTCATCAATAATATTTTTCATAAAATTAATATCATTTTTTAAAGAAGGTATTTGTTCTTCAAAATTCTCCAATAAAGCTTCTTGTTTATTATAATATATTGATTCTAGAAGTGTGACAGATGTACCTAAGTTTGTTAGTGGATGTTTCCATTGATGAGTAATATGTCCAATAGCTTGTCCCATTGAACTAAACCTTGATTGTTCTAAAAGCAGTTCTTTTTTCTTTTTCAGTATTAATAAATTATCTTTTGTTTTTTGAAATTGTACCAGCGTTAAAAAAATCAAATCAAAAGTAATACCTATTGGATAAAAATATTTATTAACTTCGCTATATGGAATTAATCCAAAAAGATTTGATGCATGACATGTCATACCTATAAATAACATTCCTTGTCCAAAAAAGTAATACTTTGACCCAGCCTCTTTTTTGAAGTATATGTATACAGATATACCAAGTAAAAAGAGGATATTAAATACTAAAAAGAAGAAATAAAATGTGTATACAGAAAAATATTTTTCATCTACTAATTGTGCATATAAAACAATCATAGTTACTATCAAATGAATAACAATCATCAGTTTTAAGATATATGAGAGTTTGATATACTTCTCCTTCATGTTAAAAAAATACAGAGGAAATAGGATTAACAGTATCATGGAAAAGTTCGAAAGATTCCAAGCAATAATAGTTATTAGATGCAGGTTTATCCCTATATCAAGAAAATATAAAACACCATTAAAACTATAAATATAAATAGAAGAAACAACAATATTTAAAGCAATAAGCATAAAGGTAAATTCTTTATATATTTTGTATGCCAAAATATTATAAAGAGCAAAAAGGGCTACTACTCCCAGTAGCATACCAAAAATAAAAAGTTTGTTGGTCTCACTTTGCATAAAACTGGTATCTTTTTGTATACTCCATCCAATATTATGTAAATAGTAATTTTTCACTCTTGCAACAACTGTAATCTTTTCATTTTTTTTAAGCTGGAGTCTAAACATAGAGTACCTACTTAGTATTTCTCTTTTATTCTGTTGTCTCAAATCTCCTAAAAGATGTTTTTTTATTAATTTACCATCTTTATAAATATAAACATCAATTTCATTGGTACCAGCAAGTGAGTTAAATATGGCTAGATTTTTCAACTCATTTGAACTATTTTGAATCTGCATACGTGTCCAAAATTCCCCTTTACTTATGCCTCTATGAGTATATTTTGCAATTTTTAATTCTTTTGAATGAAGAATATCTTGTGATGTAAGATGGTTTTGAGTATCTTCTATAAAATATATATAGTTTACAGAGTTTTGCTTTTTGAAATTTTCACTAATATGTAAAACATTTGTAGCATATAAGTTTATAGATAATAAAAATAGGGCAAAAAACTTAATCACAATATTTATATCTTCTCATTTATTCTTAGTATATAACCTAAGCTTGAAATATTAAAAATAGTATCTTTACCAAGTTTCTTTCGAAGTCTATGGATTATGTTTTTTATTGCTTGATTACTTTTGTAGTCATTTTCATTTATACACAAGGATATTATATCCGTAGTTACAAGTTTATTTTTATTTTTAATAAAAAGTTCCAATATATTTATCTCACTTTTTGTAAGACTTATTTTTTCTTTATTATTTAACAACTCTTTTGTAATAATATTATAGGTAATCGTTTTTGTAATATTTTCACTTAAAAGATTATCTTCTTCCATACTTTGGATTATTTTCAAAAGAGCATGCGTTAAAATAGTATATTCTATAGGTTTAACCAAATATCCAACTAGTTTTAAAGGGATTGCCTTTAAAAGTTTTTCTTCATCTGTAAAATTACTCATTATTACAAGGGGAGTTTTTACATTTATTTGTCGAATAGCTGAGCATAAATCATATCCATTCATTATGGGCATGACATAATCTGTAATAACAACATCAATTTTATTTTTTTTATAAATTTCAAGTGCTAATGCTCCTGAGTTTGCAGTTTTAATATCTTCAAAAAAAATGGATAAAGTAGTCTTTAAATTTTTGAGTAGTTTCTCATCATCATCGACTAACAAAAGTATTAATTTTTTTAAAATAAGCAGTTTATTTTCTTCCATATGATTTGTTCCTCTTACTACTTGTTATACTGAATCATTTCATAATAAAATTATTTTTTACTATTTTATATACGTAAAACATAACTAGAGGTATCCTTTTAGTATGTAGGTATAT
>CAJXWI010000543.1 GCA_913062735.1 uncultured Arcobacter sp. | reverse complement strand
TCTTGCATTTCATATTTTGATAAATCTCTTCTTGCATATAATGCAACAATTGAAGAATACATCATGTATGGGTAAATCGCAGTAACTCCATAAGCTAATAAAACAGCTGCCATATGAGGATCATATACTTCTCCAGTAACTGCTATAAAAGAAGCACTATGTCTATTCTTAGCTTTTAATAAGGCTTGATTTAAATATCCAACAACCATAGCCATTGGAATTATCTTAGACTCTTTTGATACTGCTCTATCATCTAAAATAATAATATAAACATCATTGTTTTCGATAGCATAGATTACTTCTTTTGCAAGATTTTCTAAGGCTTCTTTTAATCCCGTTTTAAATGTTGTTGAAAAACGTTGGTTTTTATAGTATTTATCATACCTTGGTGAACTTTTTTCACCAAAAGATACCAATACATTGTATTTCTCCTGCATCAAAATAGGAGAAGTAACTTTTAATCTTTTTGCATAAGAAGATTTTTCATCTAAAATATTATGAATTTGTCCAAATCCAGTTTCTAGCGACATTACCACTTTTTCTCTGTATGGGTCAATTGGAGGATTGGTAACTTGTGCAAATTTTTGTCTGAAAAAATCTGTAAAGTTTCTATTCACTTCTGAGAAACAGGCTAAGGGAGTATCATCTCCCATAGAACCTACAGGTTCTTTACCATCTTTACTCATAGGTTCAATCATTTGATCAATTGCTTCATACGTAATATTATAGAATTTTTGTCTGTTTTCTAAATCATCAAAAGTATAATCATTAATATCTAAGAAAGATTCATCAATATATTCTTGCAAATATTCCATATCATTGTTTAACCACTTAGAGTAGTTTTGAGAAGATTTTAAATAGTCATTGATATCATTTTCTTTTAAAACGACCCCATGTTTTAAATCCAAACCAATCATTTCCCCTGATTGTAATCTTCCTCGCTCTTTAATATTTTCTTCATCAAAATCAATAGTTCCATACTCAGATGTAATATATATTTTATGATTTTTTGTGATGACATATTTAGAAGGTCTTAATCCATTTCTATCAATTAAACAGCCAATATATCTACCATCTGTTAAAGAAACAGCAGCAGGTCCATCCCATGCTTCCATAGCAGTTGATGTATATTCATAAAAAGCTCTTAATTCAGGATCCATATGTGGAGCATTTTGCCAAGGTGCAGGAACTAATGAACGTGCAGCTTTAAAAAAATCACAGCCATTTACTAATAAAAACTCAAACATATTATCTAAAGAGGCAGAATCAGATCCGCCTTCTTGAAGAATGGGAAATAATCTGTCTAATTCTTCTTGTGTAAATACCTCAGATTCTATTTTTTCTGATTTAATACGTACATTTATTCTATTAGCTTCAACAGAGTTAATCTCACCATTATGAGCAATACTTCTAAAAGGCTGTGCTAATCTCCATTGAGGAAGAGTGTTGGTTGAGAATCGTTGATGAAACAATGAAAAAGTAATTGCAAAATCTTCATCATTTAAATCTACATAAAACTGTTTGATATGCGTAGGCATTATCAAACCTTTATAAGATATTACCCTAGAAGAAAATGAGGGAATATAAAATTCTTCTTTTTCTAGTAATTGATGTTCACATTCTTTTCTTGTTAAATACAACATAGCATCAAGTCTTTTAGATGACATTAATGAATTTGCAGCTACAAATACTTGAATAATATGGGGCAAACAGGCTAATGCTTGCGCACCTAAAGCTTCTTTATTAATAGGTACTTCTCGTGTGTATAATATTTTTAAATCATTGTTTTCACAAATAGCTTTAAAAACATCAATATCTGCCATGTCTTCTGTAAAGATCATAGCAATTCCATAATGTTCAGGTAAATCAATACCTTCTTCAGAAGTAACTTTTCTCATAAATTTTTCTGGTATTGACATTAATAGTCCAGATCCATCACCTGTTTTTCCATCAGCTGCAACAGCACCTCTGTGCATCATTCGCTCTAATGAAGTAATTGCATCTTCTAAGTTATCATGACTTGGTCTGTTTTTTAAATCAGCCACTAAACCAAAGCCACAATTGTCTTTAAATGAAGTAAGTAATTTTACATTGTTAGCCATCTTTATCCTTTAAATTTTATTCCCTAAGTGTAAATAGGATAACTAAGTTTTCTTTAAAGATTGGTTAAAATGGAATAAAATGTCATGCTGGTTTCATTTTAAGAATAATAACAATTCTCATTTATTACCATAGTTAAGGCCTTCTTCATCTAAACTTGTAATTTTCTTTATATTATTAATTACTTTAATATTTTATTTACCTCATATTAATAATGTATATTCTTATTAATTCTAAGCTTATATATGCTTCAAACTTAAGTAGGTAATAATATATTAAAATAATGCAAATAAGACACAATATATACATAAGTTTTTATTATACTTTTCGTACTTAACATTAAAGGAGTTAATTATGACTACAAAAATAAAAGGTTTGATGTCTAGTGTTGCAGTTGCAGCATTGGTATTATTATCAGGTAATGAAGTACAAGCAGCAGAGGCTAAGTATGTATTAAAGTTTTCACACGTTGTTAGTGCGAATACACCTAAAGGTAAAGCGGCTGATTTTTTTGAAAAAAGATTAGAAGAATTATCTAAAGGGAAAATTGATGTGCAAGTTTACCCATCTTCTCAGTTATATAAAGATAACGCTGTTTTAAAAGCTATTAAATTGAACTCAGTTCAAATGGCAGCACCAAGTTTCTCAAAATTTGGAAAAATTGTACCTCAATTAGCATTATTTGACTTACCTTTCTTATTCAAAGACATTGATCAATTACACAGAGTTCAAGATGGTAGTGTTGGTGCAGATTTAAAAGCAATGGTTAATAAAAAAGGTTTTGTTGCATTAAACTTC
>CAJXWI010000542.1 GCA_913062735.1 uncultured Arcobacter sp. | reverse complement strand
TTTATATTATTAAAGGATTTTAATGTCAAAAATCACAGAATTTTTATCAAAAAAAGATATAGAATTTATAGAGAAACAAAATATGTATTTTGTTTCAACTGCACCACTTAAGGGAAAAATTAATCTTTCCCCTAAAGGATTAGATGATACGTTTAAAATAATAGATAAGAATACCATTTTATGGTTAAATTATTTTGGCAGTGGGAATGAAACAGCTTCACACTTACTTGAAGATAATAGGATGACCATAATGTTTTGCTCTTTTTATGGAAAAGCGAATATACTAAGACTTTATTGCAAAGTTAACGTTATACAAGAAAAAGACGAGGCTTGGAGCGATTATCTAAAGAACTTTAAGGTAAGTCGAGCTGCACGGCAAATATTTGAAGTGAGTATTTTAAATGTGAATAATTCTTGTGGCATGGGCGTACCTTTGTATGACTTTGTCAATCAACGACCTGATTTAATCAATTATTTCAATAAGCGTAGTAATAAAGACTATATAAAATTTATGAAAAAACATAATCAAGTTAGTTTTGATGGAAAAGATACGAAATTATTTAAAGTGTAATTTTTATAAAAAGATTGGATGTTTTGAATTGTAGAGTAATATAAGATAAATAGAAGACAGTAAAAACTGTCTTCTAGAGGTAGATATTAAAGACCTGTAACGTTTTCCGCTTGAGGACCTTTTTCACCTTGAGCAACTTCAAAAGTAACTTTCTGACCATCGTTTAAAGAAACTCTGTCATAACCATTACTGTTAATTTGTCTAAAATGTACAAATAAATCTTTTCCACCATCTTCAGGTTCTATAAAACCAAAACCTTTTTCACTGTTGAACCATTTTACTGTTCCGTTTACTAAAGTTGCCATTGCATTTCCTTGTGTTAATTATATTGTCTAATCTTAAATCATAAATGTATATTAAGAATTCGGAGAACATTATAGCCAAATTATAACTAAGAGAGGCTATTTCTTTACTTAATTCTGAGAAAGATGCAAAACTTGGGCCTAATGCATGAAAATAATCAGTAAATTTCACTTTTTTGCTTAAAAATTTGGTGAAAAACCTCTTTTTATAAATGCTTCTCTTGGTTTATGAACTTTTATTGCTCTTGGTGATAACTTTCTAGCTTCATAGCTAAATCCAAAAAGTTCTATACTAATCATACCTGTTGTTGCATTTACTATGAAATTAACAATATGACCTCTTTGTACTAAACCAGTTGAAGTTAAGTCCATATTATCCCAATCCAGAATTTCTCCTTTTACATTTTCATATGGAGATTCATATCCACCTTTGGTTTTATCCATTGCTTTTATGTCTAAATACAATCCGTATGAAAACAAGGAGGTAAAAATAAATCCTATGATGGCAAATGTTTTAATTAGAAAGTTCACGTTCTTATCCTTTTGTTTTAAGTGCATTATAGTGTTTATTTTATAGGAAGTAATAAAATAAAAAAGTGTTGCTAGTATATAAGGTATGAAAAAAAAGTATTTTAATTTTTATACAATAAAGTGAGTGTTAAAAATAGAAGTAATTACTCTTTATATATAAGTAGACTTATTTATGTCTGTAAATACAATCATTGTTACATCATAATTTTTTATTTCATTTCCTTGGTATTTTTTCATGTACATGTAAAAATATCTTTTTGTTCATAATAAGGTATGAATTTTGTTAAGAAGTTCTTGGAATTTTCTTTTTCAAATGGAAAAGCTTTTCATTCCCCCTTTTGGTTTAAATAAACATCTGTACCTTAATTGACTTTTTTTTAATTTTTGTATGTTTTTTAATCCATGTTTCGTCATCTTCCTTAAGTAGAATATATTTACGATTGGAGGCAAAAGACTTAATTAAAAGAAAAATAATTATGAAGATCTTAGCATATAAGTAGCTCATAAGTTAATTTATCATTCCTTCACAGCTTGTAATAATATGACTTATATGTTTTGAAGTTACATCTAAAATACATTTTATGACTTAATTTATAAGAGATGAAAATACTATAATTATATTTTACCAGTCTCTTCCGTTATTGAAAATTTATAATAATTATTTTTTAGGTAGATATTTATTGTAGGTTATAAATAATTTTAAGATAAATCATATATTCATTGAATTTATAGATAGATGATTTTATCTTTAAGAAGTAATAGTATTTAGTGTCTGTAAATTAGCCTAAATCCCACGCCTGAGATATTATCAATGGCTTCTTTCCCTATTTTCTTTCTTAGTTTATTTAGTAGATTTTTAAGCGCAGAATCACTAACTTCTTCTGGTTTTTCCCATATTTTTGCTTTAATTTCAACATGAGGTACAACACGAGAGGTATTTTTTATTAGGTATTCAAGTAAGAGTAATTCACTGGACGTAAGCTTTATCTCTTCTTTCTTATTATTAAGCAAGACTTTCATGCTAATGTCAAATTCTGTTTCATTCATAAACTTTATTTTAAACATGTTTTGAACTAACAGCTCATCTACACATTTTATCAATATATTATGTAAGGTCTTAAAATCAATAGGTTTTATTAGATAATCAACCAACTTAAGTTTTGTAGCATCCAATAAATAGTTAGTATCTAGATGTGCTGTTAGCAAAACAATAGGAATTACAAGGTTATTCACTCTAATTTCTTTACAAAAATCAAGACCTGTTTTTCCTTGAAGGTTAATGTCTGAGATAATGATATCAATCTTATTATTATTAAAGGCATCAATGGCTTCTTCATAAGATGCAACTGCAAAAACCTTAAATACAACAAGTTCCAAAGTAGCAGAAATATTTTTTCTTATATTTTCTTCATCTTCAATATAAAGGATGCATAAGTCCTTTAAAATGGTGTTTTTTATCTTTTTATCCATAGCTTCTCTTTTAATAATTTTACATATAGAA
>CAJXWI010000541.1 GCA_913062735.1 uncultured Arcobacter sp. | reverse complement strand
TGCCATGCCTCAAGGGTCAGTACAACCCCAAAATGAGGAACAGGAACAGCATGTGCATCAACAGGATTTGCGATATTAGGAACTTTCCCATTTTTCCCAATGCCTGGATTAAGGTGAACGACCAACTGGTGTCCAAACATATTATAATCAATCCATGAAGTACTACTTCTTCCTTCTGGAAATCCCATCTTTTCTCCATAAAATTCTCTCGCCTCTTCAATATCTCGAACTTGAATGGCCAAATGAAATGGTGTTAATTGCATACTCACCCCTTATATTAATTTTTTTACTTTTATTAGTATAGTTTTATCTTTACTTGCCTTAAAAGTATCTTGTTGATATGAATGTAGTTATGCTTGAAATTTAAGTCTATAATCCCTTGGACTAAGTTCTTTGTGACGTTTAAAAAACCTTCCAAAATCAGAACTATTTGCAAAGTATAAAGTTGAAGAAATCTCCTTGATACTCAATGTTGTATAACATAGTTGATACTGAATCTCTTTTATAATTCTTTTATGAATTAAAAATAGTGCTGATTCATCTAAAGTCTCTCGTATTGTTTCGCTTAAGTGATTAGAAGTAATTTCTAAGATATCAGCATATTCTTGAACAGTTTTTTTAGTTTGAAAGTTTTCTTCTATTAATTCTAAAAAATGATTTGTTATTTGTTGTGATCTTGTAAGTATACGCTCAACTTTTGGTGTACTTTTTTCTCTCTTTAAAAGGTATAATAGTTGTAAAAGCAGTATCTTAGAATACTCTTGATAATCAATCTTTTCAGTTCTAAATTCTCTATTTAAAAGCTTAAAAATATGTAAAACTTCTTCATAAGTCTCTTGAGTTAGTGTATTTGGTTCAAATTTATGTGAGAAAAATTCTAATAATTCTTGATTTCCTGAAGATAGAAACTCATATTCAAATAGTATCACAAGGGAGTCATTATCATTTGTAATATCCTCAGAAGAATACAGAATACCAGGTACTAAAAGCTGTAAAGACTTCTCTTTAACTTCATAAGTATATTGATTGGCATAACTTAAAGATTCTCCTTTAGTATTAAGTAAAAGCGTATAAAAAGAGCAACACTTTGGAATTTGATTATTTTTGTATCCACTGTTTTGAAAAATCACAAAGTCATTAGCTTCAAATTCATCTGAAAAAATATCCATCCCAAATATAGGTTTTTTTGCATATACATTTTTATAAAAATTCATAGTATCTTGCATACTCATCAAAGGCAAAGAACCTTTGAGTCTCATAAGTGAAAAGCAGCTTGATTGTGTTTTTTTATAGTCTTCATTCATAATATTTTCCATATTTTTAATTGTAACCAATGTTTTCTTTTTCAAACCTAAGCATAAAATAATAAACAGTAATACTTTATGCTCTTGATTTAAAATTTATGCTTTAAATATTGGAGAAAAAGATTCTTTATTTTTAATCATAACTATAATTGTGGCAATTACAATCAATGCAGAAGGAGCAATTCCATTCATATCTAAAAATATATGAGCTAAAAATGCATTAAGCATAAATGGCATAATCAATACCGCCATCAGTGGTACATACTTATTTGTCAAAAATGAGATAGCTACAACAATCTCAAAGACTGCCATAAGTGGAAATATATATCCTGTTTTATACACTGCTGTTGTAAATTCTGTCATCGCCGTATTTGCTGGAGGCATTGGCATGAATTGGAGAAATCCATTTAATCCAAATAGTAATAGCAATAATCCTGCAATAATCTGTGTTCCTAAAAATAACTTTGTTTTCATCTTTTTTCCTTAGTAAGTTTTTATGGGGTGATTATAACAACTAAAGAAAATTCTAGGAAGAGCAAAAAAACGTAATTATATGCAATAACATGGAATTAGCAAATATACGCCTTGATAATTTCTTTCTTTCATCACTCTTATGAAAAAAATATAAAATAAGTTCACTATCATATTATTTTTATAATATAGTACAATGTAATTGTTAGCTGTATTTAAACAAGTAAAATATGAATAATATTTTTTTTAAAGGGGTGATTTTATGAAAGTCCTTATTGCTGCATTAATTTTATTATCGATATGCGTATTTGCAGAAGATAATTTTCTAAAAAATAAGACTATTATGGCTTGTGAGAATGAAGAGGGATATCCTCCCTTTATTTTCAAAAACACAGAATCAGGGAAATTAGAAGGATATTCAGTAGATCTTCTCAACTTAGTTTTTAAAAATAGTGAGGCAAAAATAAAATATAAATTATTACCTTGGGTAAGATGTATGAAAGAAATGAGCGGTGGAAAGTCCATGGACATCGTTTTAGCGGCAGCTTCAACTAAAGAAAGACGTAATAAGTATATCTTCTCAGATGCCTTTGCCGAAGTACATTTGGCTTACTTTTATAATAGTCAACGACATCCAACAGATCTTAATATTGAAACCCCAAGTGATTTGGACAATCTAGGGATCATTTGTGGTATGAGAGGCTTTGTTTACGGAAGCTACGGGCTTCCTAAAAAGGTGATTCAAATGGGGAAAACCTTTCAGCAATTGGCTAAAATGGTTGCTACTGGGAGATGTGATGCTTTTCTGGTGAGATATGAAGTTTTTAAAAGCCTACCAATGGCTTATCCTAACTTTAAATATCATGGGCTATTGAAAGGTGGCATTATACCTTGGCGTAAAAATGATCCAATAAAGTTTTATTTTCTGGCGAAAAAAAATTCTCCTTATCACAAAGCATTAATAAACTTTATAAATAAAAGAATTAATGAACTTAAAAAATCAGGACACCTCAAAGAGATTAAAAAAAAGTATAACTTTAAACTTGCCAATTGAATTTGAAGGTTGAAAGTAGCGCTCTTCGTTATTTATACGTACTATAATTAGAAAAGAGAAAAAGTAAAATATGATTGAGGAGAGGACAAATGAAAAATATA
>CAJXWI010000540.1 GCA_913062735.1 uncultured Arcobacter sp. | reverse complement strand
TTCTTTTTTTAACAAGCAATAAAAAGAAGCTTTTCAAATTTTTTGAAAATTCTAATTTTTCCCCTATAAAATTCACAACTTCGTTCTGTTGAATTATACTTTTAGAGGGATCTTTAACAAAATTTTTAATCTCATTACTTCCATCATACAGCAATTTAAAATCAGAAATATTTTTTTCAGTTTTTTCTATAAATATAACCAGCTTTGGATAACAAAAATATTGGAGAAAGTATTATGGTTGTTCTTAATTTTTTTTATCAATGAGTAAAAACTCAGGTTTAAAGTTAAAAAAATAGATTTTATAATACCGAAGTTTTCATAATGATTATAGACTTTAAATGCATCAAAAAATCTCTGTAATATGGACGAAGATAATGACCCAGGAGAAGATCGCCAATCTGTTAAAAATAAATTAATTGAGTATGGTTTAGATGAGAACAGAGTAAGTGCAAAAGGTTATGGCGAGAGTAAACCCATTGTTAAAAACGATGGAAATGGGTATTCGGTTGTTAACCGAAGAGTAGAATTTAATATTATAAAGGATTAGATGTGGCGTATACAATTATAAATATATTACTTTCTTTGTTTATATGTTCAAGTATTACTTTTTATTTTGGTTATTTATTTGGTCGATCACGTGCTCCTTTGAGAGGTTCAAGACTTAACCCTATTTTTAAACAGCAAGGGAATATTTATAATAAACCTCAAATTTTAGGAGTTCCTAGACCTAATGGGAAGGATGACTTAAAAGAGATTTCTGGAATTAATTCAGAATTAGAACATGAATTAAATGATTTAGGTATTTTTCATTTTGACCAAATTTCTAAGTGGTCTGCTAGAAATCAAGAATGGGTGGAAGTTTTTTTAAATATAAGTGGGCAAATTGCAAGTGATAAATGGGTTTCTCAATCCGTTCGTTTAGTTGACAGTAAAAGAAAATAAAAACACTGTTTTTATCTTCTTTTATTTAAATTTATTTTTTTTCAATACTTTCTTTTGCAAGACTTATAATTTTCATTAATTCTTTTTCATAAAGTTTTGATGCTTCAATACTTGATGCTTCAAAGCGGGTTACTAATACGGGTGTTGTATTAGAAGCTCGCACTAATCCCCATCCATTTTCGAAGTTTACTCTTACTCCATCAATATCAATAATATCTAATATTTTTGGCATAGAAGAAGATGGGTTTTGTAGTAAATCTTTTATTTTATCCATTAAAAGAAATTTTTCTTCATCACTTGTTTCTACTTTTATTTCTTCAGTTGAATAAACACTTGGAAGTTTTGCAATTTCTTCATCAATATTCATCCCATTTAAAATTAGTTCTAATATACGTAAGGTTGCATAAATAGCATCATCAAATCCAAAATACCTATCATTAAAGAAAATGTGACCAGAGACTTCTGCTGCCATATCTGCATTGAGTTCTTTTAGTTTTACTTTTAAATTGGAGTGTCCTGTTTTATACATATGAGCACTTCCATTTTTATTAATGATGTCATACATTACTTGCGTACATTTTACTTCTCCAACAATTACTGGGTTTTTCATTGTTGTTGCAAATAATAAAGCAAGAATGTCCCCTTTAACGTTATTAGAAGGTGTTAAAAAAGCAATTCTATCAGCATCCCCATCATAAGCAAAACCATATTCATAATCCCCTTCAAGCGCTTTATATACTTCTAGAATGTTTTTCTTTTCGCTTGGGTCTGGGTGATGATTTGGAAAGCTTCCATCTGGTGTTGCGTAAATTGCTTTATAGTTTAACTCTAATTTATCTAAGATTTGTGTTAAAACAGTATCTGCAACGCCATTTCCACAATCAAAGAAAAGTTTGTTTTTCATATTTTTTAAATGAGGAAATTGTTCTAACATATAATCAACATAAATAGAAATAACATCAATGCTTACAAAGGATGTATCATCTTTTATTTCCATGTTTTCATTTTCTATCATCAACTTACCTAAGGCAGTAATATCATTTCCAAAAAATGGTGTATTATTAATAGTGATTTTAAAACCGTTATAAGGGCTTGGATTATGACTTCCTGTAATCATTACGGAAGCATCAGGTTTTTTGCCATCAAATTCTTGATAACAAGCAAAATAATTAACACCCGTAGCAACCATTCCCATTCCTAAAACTTGGCATCCCGCTTTATTAAATCCAGATGTAAGATAAGCAAATAAAGAAGGAGAGTGCGTTCTTGCATCATATCCTATTGCAATAGTTGGGTTTTTGATTTTACTTTGTTTAATCGTTTCTAAACCTAAAAAGTATCCAATGAGTTTTGCACTTTGTTCATTTAAATCAGCTCCAACAATTCCTCTAATATCGTATTCTCTAAATATTGATTTGTTGATCATTTTATCCCTTATATTTTTATATAAAATTATATCAAAAGATGAATGTAAATGCGATTAGTATTTTATAATACTTATTCAATCTTCAAAATTGTATAATGATTCTAAAAGGATTTATGTGGAAATTATTAACTTACTTGTCTTTGGTGGAATTTGTATTCTTTTAGCGTTTTCTCCAGGGCCTGATAATGTATATGTTATGACAATTGGCATGACTAAAGGGAAAAAAGCATCCTTTTTTACTACTTTAGGTTTAGCTTCAGGGGTTGTGTTTCATACACTTGCAGCTGCTTTAGGTGTATCCGTTATCTTCCAAAGTTCGCCTATTGCTTTTGATATTTTAAAATACGTGGGTGCAGGATATTTATTTTATATAGCAACGCAGGCTTTTATTCATAGAAATGATGTTTTAGAATTATCTTCTTTAAATAAAGATAAAGAATTAAAAACCTTATACTTTAAAGGTTTTATAATGAATATTTTAAACCCAAAAGTTTCTATTTTCTTTTTGGCTTTTTTGCCTCAATTTGTGAATGCAAACCTAACATTAAGTATAACGAATCAAAT
>CAJXWI010000539.1 GCA_913062735.1 uncultured Arcobacter sp. | reverse complement strand
TCCAATCCATGTGTCTTTGCTATCATATATCTCAAATTTTCATAACCTAAGGGTGACTGTCTTGTAATTAAGTTTCTAATACTATCTATATTGGTTTCATTCTCTTGTGCATTTATGAACTCATGCCAGTTAGTTAGTTAGTCTATTGGTGAAGCATCTATTAAATCATCTTCTATTTTATTGATTAGATGATATGTTTGTTTATCTGCTAAACCTCCGGCTATTCTTGGCATCATAACGACCTTAGAAATAACAAGAGAAAGTATAGCATAAATTGTAATAAATAAATTACATTAGATATTTAGAATTTAAAGTTGCCTGTCCCCTTTACTTCTATTAACAACTTTTGAAACAACAATTTTGATATATTCAAATACCTAACTATTTCTATTGTATAAAATAAAGTTGCCTCGTATCTGCATGTTATAATATAACCAGAGTTCAATAGAGTTAATATATCGGTATAGTAGCCAAAGCGGTTAAATAAACTTAAATAAAATAACTAGCTTGAGGGACAGTCAGATAATTACACTTTAAACTTGAGTGGCGACAAGATCGGTATTAATTTACTAGATCGTATTACACGAGAGAAGGTTATGTGTAAAGAATTAATCAGCTAGGAGTTAACTCCTAGCCTACCGAACTCTACAATAAAACTATTGGAGGTTCACGATGTTTAATTGTATCGGGTTAGATATTAGTAAAAAATTAATTGCTGTACATATACCAATTAATAAAGCTGACATTGAGATTGAAAATAATATTAAATCAATAAAAGCTTTATATTCAAAATTGAAAAAACTTTACAAAAAAGAAATAAATGATTTGGTATTTATTTTCGAGCCAACTGGTTCATATTCTTTTGCTTTAACAAAATTCTGTAATGAAAAAAACATTAAGTGTTTTATAGTAAATCCCAAGCAGTTTTCTAATTATGCGAAAGCATTGGGTAAACGAAATAAAACAGACTTAATTGATGCACAGGTTCTATCACAAGCCATTTATTTAGCTAAAGAAGATGAGATTAAAGTCCCCTATGTCAATGCTGTTGTAGAGGAAATGAAAGAGCTTATTTCTTATTATAAATTTATATCTAAAAAAACAACTAAAACTATCAATCATTTAGAAGCAATAACTTCAAAGGATGGAAATACTTATATGATTAATGATTTAAAAAAATCAATTAAAGAGTATAAGAAAAAAGAAGTTGAGATATTATCAAAAATAAAAAATATCATTTCTTCAGATGACAAATTATTAAAAGGGTTTACAAATATAAAATCTATTTATGGAATAGGAGAAATAGGAGCAATTGTTCTATTACATCTCTTTATAAAATATCCAAAAGCAAATCAAAGACAAATAGCATCTTTAGCAGGACTTGATCCCATTGAAAAAACTTCAGGAACTTCAGTGCATAAAAAATCAAAGATATCCAAAGCTGGTTCAAGAGTTTATAGAGGAAGTTTGTTTATGGGAGTTCTAACTGCAATTAGATTTGATGAAAATTTCAAGAGTTTTTTTGAAAGATTAAAATCAAATGGAAAACACACAACATTAGCACAAATAGCAGTCATGAGAAAGATGATAATTATTGCGCATTCACTTTATAAAAATGACAAACAGTATGATGTAGAGTTTTACAAAAGAAGTTGTGGAGCTCAACAAAGAGCAAGTTAGTTTGCTCTTTGTTATGAAACTAGATTAAAGGGATATGTTACTTGGAAATTTTTAAATTTCAATATATTTTAAGGTGGCGACTGTCCCCTTTATTTTAATAAATATTTAATATATGCCACCTAATATGCCAATTGCCATATACTATGCATATTGAAATATTTACTCATCTCAAACACCTATATAGAATAATATAGTTCAGTCAAAGCCAAACTGACAATTCTATCAAAGTTTGGAATCATATCTATTCAATATTTATATAGAACTATCAACAGTATAAAAAGTCTCAAAAAACGCAAATTTTCACATTATATGTTGTTAACGAATAAATATCAATTGTTCTTTTTACTCTAAAAATTGATGAAAGATAAAGGATATGACTTGAAGTTATGTTAGTAACTCATATATATTTCTGTAAATTAATTCATACGACATACAAAATGTACTTTTGTGACGAGGTAAGCTAAACGACTCGAATAGGAATATAAAAATCCAAACTAAATCGATCGTTTTCTTCTAAAAAGTGGTTTTTATGATAAATGGCATAAGGGGGAAGTGTTTTTGCTTCATAACCACTGTTTGGCAACCAAAAATTATAGATGTAAACCATGAGTTTGGTGGCATCTCCATAAACACCCTCATAGTGAAAAATAGCACACAATGATTCTTCAATCTCCAATTGACTGATGGAATTGGTTGCTGTGAATGTATTGTCAACTTCCAAAGCAGCCATATAATGGCAGTCCTGATAGGGTATGATAACTGGATTATCATGGAAAACTCCAATCTGAATGGTACTGTTAAGCTTTTTTTCATAGGCAAATGCCATTAATCGCTCCCACGTTCTAGTTACAGATAAATCATAACCTTTGTGTCTGATATAAGCACAAACCCTTTTAGGAGCCACTTTTATGAGTGGTTTAATACTGGAAAAATCGTCATTAATCTGTTCATCTAATGTGAGGTTCTTTTTTGAATAGTTGATATACTCACCTTTTTTCCATTGGGTGGGTGTATATGTAAATCTACTTTTAAATGCTTTAATAAACGATGAATGTGAACTATAACCACACAGCTGCGCAATTTCACTGATGCTTGAATAACGATTGGTTATAAGTAAGTTGGCGGCTTTTTGTAAACGAATTGAAATTATTCTCTCGAAGAGATTTTCACCTGTTTCTTCTTTGAATATTCTATGAAAGTGATATTTACTGACACTGTTTAATCGAGCCAATTCATCTAAGGTGATATTTGTGTC
>CAJXWI010000538.1 GCA_913062735.1 uncultured Arcobacter sp. | reverse complement strand
GAAATAATTGTTGGCGCTAATCTTATTGCACTTGGCGGCCCAGCAATGAATATTGGTTTAGGTGGCGGTGCCGCCTCTTCAATGGCATCTGGACAGTCAGCTGAAAACTTAGACTTTGCTTCAGTTCAACGTTTTATCGCACAAGTAAGAACCTATGGTTGTACTGTTGGAGTGGATGATTTTGGTGCTGGGTATTCAAATTTTAATATGTTAACCCACTTAGACATTGATTTTGTAAAAATTGATGGTTCTTTAATTAAAGAAATTGATCAATCAATGAATCAAGAAATCATTGTAGAAACAATTTCAAATTTCTCTAAAAAATTGGGTTTAAAAACAGTTGCAGAATATGTTTGTAACGAAGAAGTTTACAATAAAGTAAAACTTTTGGACCTAGATTATTCACAAGGTTATTATTTCTCAGAACCACTTTCTTTTGAAGAGGTATAAATAAAGTTTTATTTATACCAAGCGCTTAAAAGTTTTTCATCTTCAAATAAACTGGCTTTTATTCTTGCAATATTGGCAATACTAACCAATTGTTTTGATGCAGTGACTAAATCATCGTTTACAATAAAATAATCATATTTTTTAAAATATTTAATTTCAGTTTTTGCATTATCTAATCTTTTATTAATCACATCTTTTTTATCTGTTCCTCTTGCTCTTAATCTTTTTTCCAAGACATCTAAAGAAGGAGTAGTTATAAAAACAGACGTAACATTGTAAGGCATCTTCTTTCTTACAATTTCATGCCCTTGTACATCAATATCAAAAATGACTAATTTACCTGCACTAAGTGCTCTTTTTATTGGTTTTAAAGATGTACCATAAAAATTTCCATGAACTTCTGCCCATTCCAAAAAATGGCCTTCTCTAATATCTT
The DNA here is from genome assembly GCA_913062735.1 of uncultured Arcobacter sp. Next base: position 2,059 of record CAJXWI010000538.1, on the reverse strand, counting down.
CTTTAAATTCTTCTTTTGAAACAAAAGCATAATCAATTCCATCAATTTCGCCTGTTCTAGGAGCTCTTGTTGTTGTTGAAATAGAGAAATAATAATCTTTGATATCTTTATATACTTCTTTTAGTAAAGTCGATTTTCCACAGCCACTAGGACCTGAGAGAATTAAAATTGCACCATTTTTTTCATTTATCATATTATGCCTTTAACGATAATCTAATATCAATTGTTTCACCACGAGTAAGTCTATCAATTATACTTTGGTCAACTTTAGAAAATAAGGGACTTAACTCATCTAAGTTGTATTGATTAAGTATTAAATCTATACTTTGTGTTGAGTCTTTAAATTCATATTCTTTTACTTCATTAAGTGCATCATCAATAACATCAGATAAGTCTTTCCACTCTCGTTGATCTAATTCATAAGCATCTTCTACACTTGAGTCTAAGAGAATTTGATTAATTTTAGTTAATTCACTTGAATCAAGAACCCCTCCTTCTTTTAAAGAAGTAAAAGAGACAATACTTTCATCATTATCATTGTCAATATCATCAACAATATAATCAGCAATCGAATCAACATAAGAATTTAATTCATCAATATTAACCAAAGACTCATCTTTAAGATTCTCTTCTTCACTTAACTTTTCTTCTTTTATCTTTTCAAGTACATCATTTTTGATAAATACTATCTGCTCTTCTAAAATATCGTTTAATTGTTTGGGTAAAAAAGGACGTGTAATTTCAAAATCACTTGCGGTATCAATGCTTAATTTCTCTTTTGAAATTATTCCTATTCTTTTTGCGTATTGTTTTATACTGCTGAAATCTTTTACAATATATTCTTCATCTAAAACAATTAAATCATATTTTTCTTGGATTTTTTTACTAATATCATTTTTATATTCAAGTTCTAATTTTGAACAAATTAATTTAAATATTTGAATTATAATTGGAGTTTTACTTACTAATAAAAGTTTCATTTTAACTCCTTCAATTCATTATTAATTAGTTTAAAGACTTTGTCACACTCATAAGCTAAGTCTTCTTCATGAGTAACTAAAATCAAGCCTGCATTATTGTTTTTTATATAAGAAAAAACGGTATTCATTACTTCTTTTGCTGTTTCTTTATCTAAATTACCTGTTGGCTCATCTGCAAAAATAATCCTTGGTTTTTTTGAAATAATTCGTGCAATAGATAAACGTTGTTGTTGTCCTCCACTTAATTCGCCAACTCCTTGTTTCATTACATGCTTTATATCTAAATCCTCTAATAAGTTCTTATCTAAAGCGTGACCGCTTAACAAAGAAGCTATTTCAAGATTCTCTTGGGCATTAAAACCTCTAAATAAATAGTGTGCTTGAAATATTATACCAAAATCTTTTCTTCTTATATTTAAAAGCTTTTTATCTTTTAAGCTGTAAATACTAGTATTGTTATAAAGAAGTTCCCCCAGATTTGGTTTTAAAAGTGAGCTTAATATATTTAATAATGTAGATTTACCTGTTCCACTAACACCAATAATAGCAATACTTTCTTTCTCATAAAGTGCTAAATTTATTTTGTTAAATAAGGGATAATCAAAAGAGTGAGAAATATTTTTGGCTTCTAAAAGAAGCTTCGAAGGAAGAGGACTTGAATGAAAATCTTCGCTGTTTGAATCAGAATTAATCATTCAAGCCTTTCTTATTTATAATGTATAGTATTTACTTATTTAGCCATTTGTGCAGCAACTTCTGCAGCAAAATCTTCTTCTTTTTTCTCAATTCCTTCACCAAGTTCAAATCTGATGTAAGCAGTGATTTTAATAGATGCATCAACAGCAGCAATTGCTTGCTCAACTGTTTTTTTATCATCCATTACATATGCTTGAGATAATAAAGCAAGTCTACCATCTAATTGACAGTTATCTTCAATCCATCTTGCTATTTTACCTTTAACAATATTAGCAATAATGTTTTCTGGTTTACCTTGTGCAATAAGTTCAGCAGACATTTCAGCTTCTGCAGTTGCAAGAGCTTCTTTAGTCAATTGTGATCTAGACACAAACTGAGGAATA
>CAJXWI010000537.1 GCA_913062735.1 uncultured Arcobacter sp. | reverse complement strand
CCTGTTAGCTCAGCTGGTAGAGCATCTCCCTTTTAAGGAGGTGGCCGTTGGTTCGAATCCAACACGGGTCACCATTTATCTTTTCTAAACTCTAAAAATATTCATTCCAAGTTAATATTAATTTAAAGCAACTTTTCATAAAATACGACAAATAATTTCGAGTAAAGGTCTTAATGTTATTTAATTCATATGTCTTTATATTTGTATTTCTTCCAATAACTTTTTTTATATACTTTTTTTTAAACAGTAAGAGATTAATAGAATTATCAAAAGGTTTTTTAGTATTTAGTTCACTATTCTTTTATTCTTATTGGGAGATAAAATATTTACCACTAATACTTGGAAGTATGCTTTTTAACTATTTAATAGGAACAACTCTCTCCAAATATGATGAGTATGTAAAAAATGATAATACTGAAGATTCGGTAATTAAACATCGGAACAGTAGAATATTTTCCAAAAAGGCAATTTTGATTTTTGGTATTCTTTTAAATATAGGATTACTTGGGTATTTCAAATATGTTGATTTTTTTATTGAGAACTTTAATATTATTTCAGACAGTAAAATAGAACCATTACACTTGCTTTTGCCTTTAGCCATATCATTTTTTACATTTCAGCAGATTGCTTATTTGGTTGATAGTTTTAAAAATGAAACCAAAGAATATGATTTTTTAAACTATGCATTGTTTGTAACCTTTTTCCCACAATTAATAGCTGGGCCAATTGTACATCATAAAGAGATGATGCCACAGTTTTCAAATATTAGAAATAAGATTAAAAACTATAAGAATATAGCTTTAGGATTATTTATATTTTCAATAGGATTATTTAAAAAAGTTGTAATTGCAGACACATTCGCGGAATGGGCCAACAAGGGGTTTGAATATACGTCCGTATTAAATTTGTTTGAAGCTTGGGCCACATCCTTATCTTATACATTCCAATTGTATTTTGATTTTTCAGGATATACAGATATGGCAATGGGAATTGCATTACTGTTTAATATTAAATTACCTATAAATTTCAATAGTCCATATAAGGCATTAAATATACAAGATTTTTGGAGAAGATGGCATATAACTTTATCAAGGTTTTTAAGAGATTACATTTATATACCACTTGGAGGTAATAGAATATCAAGTTTTCGAACATACAAAAACCTTTTGACGACATTTATAATTGGAGGTTTTTGGCATGGTGCTGGTTGGACTTTTATTTTCTGGGGCTTCCTCCATGGATTAGCTCTTGTGATTAATAGTATTTGGAAGAATATTGGATTTAGATTACCAAAAGCAGTAGCATGGTTTATTACATTTAATTTTGTAAATATAGCATGGATATTTTTTAGAGCTAAAGAATGGGAAGATGCTATTAATATATTAAAAGCAATGTTCGGATTTAATAGTATAGTTTTTACCTATAAACATTATAAGTATTTATCTTTTATGGATAATTACGACTCTATTAGTTTTGGAGTTGTCACTGAACATATCTGAGGACAATCTACTGTCTTAAATTGTATATTGGCTGCATTTTTTATTATATCATATAAAAATTCTATTGAAATGAAGCAATTATATAAACCAAACATAAAAAATGTTTGTTTTATATCTACTGTTCTTATTATTGCTATTTTTAACATTTCTAGTTTTAGTGAATTTCTATATTTTAATTTTTAGGTGAAGTATGAATAATAAAAAGTTTGTTTTAACAGTTTGTTTAATCGTTGTTGTATTAATTATCTCCTTATCTCAATTTATTAATCAGGCAACTGTAAATCACGTCTTATATAAATTAAGTCAAAACCATATTAAACAGTCTAACAAGAAGAATGAAATCGTTTTTATTGGTGATAGTTCATTAGGAACAGGTATTAATTCTGCTTATTTTTCTAAATTGTCAAAAATGAAAGTTTCATCCTTACCTTTAAGTGCGGGGGGACATAATTTAGGTGCCACATATAATATGATCCGACACGTTGTTAATAATAATAATGAACTTAAAGCTTTAGTAATAATGCAAGCTCCAAGTATTTGGAATGAAGATTTCAATCTTCCAGGGTTTTGTTCTACCTTGAATGATTTAGATTCTATAGAAGCAAAAAAGCTAAAATTAATTGGCTCTTATGATTGTTTTAAATTTCATTATTTCAATATTAGGGCAATATATGATGCCTATCGTCAAAATAAAGCGGAAAGTAAAAGACAGGAAAATAGGAAACAGAGAAAAGAAAAGAAAATCTCAAACGAAACTCAAAACAATGAAAAAGAAAATAATCTTATAACTACAGTTAAAACGTATAAAAACTATGGAGTAGATATTAAATTAGAATTGAAATTAAACATACATAATAGACTAAATATAATTGCTAAATCCAAGGAATCAGAAATTAATATGATTGATAGATATCTTGAAAATAAAAATGTTAAAGTACTCTATCTTCAAGGTACTTTGCATAATCAGTTAGCTTTAAAATATTCTAATAGCATTAAAAGGCAACATGCAATATTAAAAAAACTTAAGAACATAATTTTTATTGAAAAATTTTTATATCCAAAAAATGAAAATATGGGAGATGCTGAAAATCATGTAGATACATCATATAAATCAAAGTCTACCGAATTCTATTATGATGCAATAAAGGAGTTTTTCTAATGATGAGTAGCTTAACTTTTCTAGCGGGAGAACTTATAATTTAATATGACATCTTAATTATTTCATCCGGTGGGTTTAAAGAGATAGATAAACTTATTTATAATGGCTCACGGGTCACCATTATATTTCAGACAACTCACAAAAATATTCATAATCCTTAATTGTAAATTCAATAAATTTTTTAATAATTTCAACTACACAATAACTTCATTAATAATAGATAATATTCTTTTATCAAATCAAAAAGAAAACTTGCTATAATAAATTCATTACAAGAATTCGATTAACATAGGCTT
>CAJXWI010000536.1 GCA_913062735.1 uncultured Arcobacter sp. | reverse complement strand
AAAATTTCATTGTCTAATTCTTTAGTAAGCCAAACAGTACAAAAAGAAGGAAACTTTTTAATACCTAAAGATCCTTCTGTAAGTACAATTAATGATTTAATTTGCATAGAAGGAAAAAGTATCTTTAATAAAGCATATTTTTTATCAAGTCTTTTAATTAAAGAAACTGTTTTTTTGGATGTTGACATTTCTACAAAATACAAAGCATCTTTAGTAAAAAACAAGGCATCAAATTCTGAAATATCTTTATAAACAGATTTATATACAATTTGCGCACTTTTATTAATTAATAAACCATTTTTTTTGTATCGGTGATCTGCATTTTGATGAGGGCCTTTTAAAACAAAGCGAGTAATCTCTTCATTATTTTGCGCATATCTAAGTAAATGTTCATAAATTATGTTTTCGTAGACTTCACCTTTAAAGCTACTATAAGCAGCCATATAAGATTCACTTGTTTCATCTACGTTATTACGTATTAATGTTTTTATGTTGCGAATATCGTAACTATAACAAAAAACTTCTTTATGAATATTCTCTAAGTTTAAGTTTTGTATCTCTTGGGTAATTTCAAATTGATTCAATATCATACTTATTATTAAATTTTAAAGATTATATCTAAATAATTATAAAACAATTTTACAAATAAATTTTTGCATTATATATCAAGAATATTTTTAAAAATATATTTTCATACAAATATTCTAAATAACAAGAAAATTATTCATATAGCGCAGCTTTTAGGCTTTAATTTAAGACAGTATAAACTATAATCATTTAAAACTTATTAAGTAAAATTCATGAAAAAACATATTATCGAACAATCTATTATTTTATACTCTATTTCTAAATGGTTATTAATTTCAAGTTTAATTGGAATTGTAATTGGTGCTATTGTTACTGTATTTCTTACCATCTTACAAACAGCAGAAGACTCAAGAGAATTAATGAGTTTTAATTACTATTATACCCTACCCTTTGCTTTTATGTTTACGGTTTGGTTAGTAAAAACCTTTGCTCCAAATGCCAAAGGTCATGGAACAGAAAAAGTAATTGAAGCCATTCATAAAAGACATGGACAAATTGATGTCATAATTATTCCTATTAAACTTCTTGCAACTGTAGTTACTATTTTTTCAGGTGGTTCAGTAGGAAAAGAAGGTCCTGGGGCTCAAATAGGGGCAGGTGCTGCTTCTTTTATTGCTGATTTGTTCAAATTTTCTAAAGAAAATAGAAAAGTACTAGTAATTTGTGGTATTTCTGCTGGTTTTGCTTCTGTTTTTGGAACACCAATTTCTGGAGCAATCTTTGGAGTTGAAGTATTAATTGTAGGTATTATAATGTACAATGTTTTACTTCCCTCTTTTATCTCTGGGTTTGCAGCTTTCACAACAGCACGTTTTTTAGGTATGGATTATACGTATTTTAATATGCGATTCTCTCAAAGTATTGATTTGGAGTTTTCATTGATTTTTCAGGTGGTGCTTGCAGGAATATTCTTTGGTTTTGTATCGGATTTTTTAATTACATTTTTAAAAAAGAGTGAGTTTGCATTTTCTAAAATAAAAATCAATGTATATTTAAAAGCCTTTTTAGGAGGTTTAATTCTCATTGGACTTACACTTATATTTGGAGAAGCCTATTTGGGTTTAGGTCTAGAAACCATTAACACTTCTTTTTTCTCAGACGCAAGTATAGCAGCTGAAATACCTTGGTATGCTTTTTTATTAAAAACTGTTTTTACCTCTTTAACACTGGCAGCTGGTGGAAGTGGTGGCGTTTTAACTCCCATCTTTTTTGTAGGTTCAACCAGTGGAAATTTATTTGCAAGCATCATTGGAGATCATTTTGCATTCTTTTCCGCTATTGGTTTTGTTTCTGTTTTAGCAGGTGCTGCTAATGCACCAATAGCAGCTACTATTATGGCCGTTGAGCTCTTTGGTGTAGAAATTGCACCTTATGCTGCTATTTCTTGTGTTATTTCTTTTCTAATGACAGGACATAGAAGTGTTTTTCCTTCACAAATTCTAAAAATGAAAAAAAGTGATTTATTGAACGTACAAATGGGAGAAGATATTGATCATACAACGGTAGATATCTCAGATGAAAATAAAATGAAGTTTTTCAAATTACAAAAAAAGATACTCTTAAAAAGAAAAAAAAGAAAACATGAGCCTAAAGATTAATTAATCTTCAATATTATTAGTAATTTTTATTTTTATTAGAAAAATATAAACTTCATTAGATATAATTTTATATTACATATTAATCAAGGTATTCCATGGAAATCAATTTTTATAGGTTAATTGACCTAAGTTTTATTTTACTCATCTTTTTCTTTACGTATCATGCGTATAAAAAACATTATTATATTAAGTTTTTTGATTTTTTTAAGCTTTTATTCTTAATTACTATTTCTGCAAAATTATCGGGTTCTACCGCATTTTTTCTAAAGAAATTACATATTATTTACGCAGATACAAATTCAGTATTACTCCTAATTGCTTTTTTACTTAATCTTTTAATTATTGCGTATTCTTTTAAATATTTTATTGCATTTATAAATGAATTTGTAAGCAGCTACAAAATTAGAAAAGCCTTTGCACTTTTACTTTCTTTTATAGAAGTATTTTTACTTGTAACATTTATTACGTATATGTTAATGCAAGTAAGTTTCATAAAAGAATATGTTTATCCTATTGTAAATAAATCCCATTCCTATAAATATGTAAAACATTTTTATATACAAGTATTAAATAAAGACTTCTTATATGTAATTATGAATGCAAATACAAAAACATCCAAAGAAGAAATTATATTTACTTCTTTTAAAAATGCTTTGTAAGCGCTTTATTTTTTAATAAAAATAAGGTTTTTTAAAGCTCTTTCGTCGTCTTTGCAAGGGTGAGTATTCATAATATTTAAGCGTTCTTTGAAGCTAAACTCTGGGGCAAG
>CAJXWI010000535.1 GCA_913062735.1 uncultured Arcobacter sp. | reverse complement strand
TGGACAGAGTTTTTTTCTTGGCCTATTTAATTCTAGTATTAGAGACGCCTTATCAATTACACATGGACAATTTGGCTCAATTTATGCATCAGCCACTTTATTAAGTAGTATTGTTTTAGTTTGGATTGGAAAAAAAATCGATGACGTAAATATATTAAAATTTGCATCTTATGTAATTATTTTTCTATCTGCTTCTTGCTTTATATTTTCAAAAATTTCATCAGTTATTTTTTTATTTGTAGGAATTTTTTTAATGCGTTTAGCTGGACAAGGATTATCAAGTCACACAGCAACAACAACCATATCTCGTTTTTTTGAAAAAAATAGAGGAAGAGCTTTAAGTACAGGTTGGTTAGGATTGTCATTAGCTGAATTTATAATGCCAGTTTTAATTGTTTTTTTATTAACTTTTATAGAATGGAGAGATATTTGGGTTTCAATATCTATTTTAGTTATACTTGTTTTACCTGTTGCAACTTTTCTTTTAGTTAAAGATGTTAAGCTTGATACGAGAGAAGAATCTAAAATTGAGGAGAATAATAAAGAAATTAAACAATGGAAAAGAATAGAGGTTTTAAAAGATTATAGATTTTATATTATTTGTATGACGATGTTAGCAATGCCATGGATTGCAACAGGATCTTTTGTTTATCAGTCTTTTATATCCTCTTCTAAAGAGTGGGGACCTTATGTGATTGCACAATCATTTATGGCATACTCAATTTTGTCAGTAATTACTCTTTTCATATCTGGTTTTTTAATTGATAAATTTTCAAGTAGAAAATTATTAATCTATATGAATATCCCACTTCTTTTTGGCACTATAGTTCTCTACTATTTTGATGCATCGCTGTCTTCTTTTGTATTTTTTGGTTTAGTGGGGGTAACCAATGGTTTGGCAAACGTGCTTGGTTCCTCAACTTGGGCTGAGATTTATGGTGTTAAATATATTGGGTCTATAAAAGCCTTAACAACTGCATTGATGGTATTTTCAACAGCATTTGGTACGGCTCTATTTGGTTTTCTGATTGATATTGGTTTTTCAATTGAACAGATAGCCGTTGTTTCAGGAACTTATATCTTTGGTTCAATTATTCTTCTTTATTTGGTTAAAAATAAGCTAAATCCAAATTATTTATAAAATAGCCCTTGATTTTTAAAGACTCACTGTGTAGATACTCCGCATGGCAAGAGTAACCGTAGAAGACTGTATAGATAAAGTAGAGAGCCCTTATGAATTAGTACTAGTTGCTAAAGAAAGAGCTACTCAACTTAATGCAGGAATAGAACCAACAATTGATAGAGATAACGATAAAAATACAGTTATTTCATTAAGAGAAATTGCAGAAGAAAAAATTAAAGTTTCAGATTTAACTGATAGCGCTGTTTACAAACTTAGAAAACATGTTGAACAAGTTGATGATAGTGCAGAGGATGATGAAGAAATAGGTGATGATTTTGAAAATCTATATAAAGGTGAAATTTCAAAAAGTGGTACTCCAATTTTACCATCTAAAAGAGCAAGAAAAACTCCAGAAAAAATTCAAGTAACAAAAGAAGATTTGGCTGAGCTATATGAAACAGCTACAGCAGAAGTTGATAATTCCGTAGGCGAAGAAACTATGAATGAGCAAGGAGAAGTTTCTTTAGATGAAGTATCAGAATCAGAAAATCAAGAAGCAGACGTATCTTCAGACGACACTGAAGCTTCAAACTCATAAAAAAATAATATAAAGTTATACCATGAATAGGAAAGTATCAGTTGCTCCTATGATGGATTGTACAGATCGTCATGAACGATTTTTTCTAAGATTAATATCCAAAAACACTCTTCTTTATACTGAAATGGTGGTCGATGAAGCTATAAATAGAGGAGATAAAAAAAAGTTATTGGAGTTTAATATTAATGAGAAACCTGTAGCACTTCAATTAGGAGGCTCTTCTCCAAAACTTTTAGCTGAAGCCACTAAAGTAGGTGAAGATTTTGGTTATGATGAAATTAATCTAAACTTAGGTTGTCCTAGTAAAAAAGTTGAAAAAAATAGATTTGGTGCTTGTTTAATGAAAGAGCCAAATTTAGTTGCAGATTGTTTAAGTAAAATGCAATCAGTTACAAAACTACCAGTAACTATAAAAACAAGAATTGGTTACGATGATGTAGAAGATTATGAAAATTTACATAGTTTTATCTCTACCCTAAAAGCAACTGGGGTTAAAACTTTTATCATTCATGCAAGAAAAGCAATGTTAGGTAAATTTACACCTAAGCAAAATTTAAATATTCCTCCTTTAAAATACGAATATGTTTATAAATTAAAAAAAGATTTTCCAAATGAAGAGATTATTATCAATGGAGGAATAACTTCAGTAGATGAAATAAAACCTCATTTAGAAAAAACAGATGGTGTAATGATAGGAAGAGCTGCGTATCATACCCCTTATTTATTAGCAGATATTGAAAGAGAAATATTTAATAATGACGATGTTCCAAGTAGACAAGATGTAATTGAACAACTTATTCCTTATGTTAAAGAAGAATTAAAAAAGGGAACAAGATTAAATCAAATCATGAGACATACTCTTGGTTTATTTCATGGTCAAACAGGTGCAAGTTATTGGAAAAGATATTTAAGTGAAAACATGTGTGTAAGAGATGCTGATGTGAAAAAAATTGATCACATTATGGATAAAATTAAATACAATAATGTAGATACTAGAGTAGGCCAGTCTGCTTAATTCAATTTTAACAAACGAATACAGTTATATTATTTTATTAATGGTTTTAACAGCGATACCAGTTGGTTTTGTTGCTGGATTATTTGGTATTGGCGGAGGGTTAATAACTGTTCCCTTTTTATATTTTATTTTTGGTTCTTTAGAAATTGATCCTCAATATGTTATGCACCTTGCTGTAGGAACCTCCTTTGCAATTATAATACCAACTTCTACAGTTTCAGTTTT
>CAJXWI010000534.1 GCA_913062735.1 uncultured Arcobacter sp. | reverse complement strand
CCCCTGCTAGTAGGTTTCGCCTTGATTATTCCACTTATTTACTTAATAATCAGACGTATAGCTAAACAGTAATATAACAATAATTTAAAGCAGGACTGCTAACAGTTATGTTTACCGAGTGAAATCAATTTAGGAAAAATTAATGAAAGCATGGATGAAATTAGAGTTAATTAGCCGAGTACTTATTCTAGTATCAATTGGCTTTCAATTTTTAGTCCTTCAACCCGCAAATGATGAATTTCAGAGCTTAAAACAGCAAAACATTGAAGATGCGGTTACTAAAAGCGCAGAGAGGTTTCAATTTTTATCCAAAAAAATAGAAGCTTTAAACCTCATAAATGTCGCTTCAAAGACAGCTGAAAGTTCAGAGGTTCCTAAAGAAGGTATAGTAATTGCTGCTAAAGCAATAGTCGAAGTAAAGCTTTGCGCTAAATCTATATTAGGAGAAGCAAGAACTAGTGAGTTATATGCATTAATTCCTGCGATGTTAACAGAGTCTAATTTAGCTGAAGAAACCGGTAAAGTTATTTCATACATAGAAGAAAGCGAGTTTGATGATATATTGATATGCTTTTTAGAACCCTACTATGAAATGGGGGCTGATGTTATTTTTGATATAATTCAATCTGTTAGTGAGCCACTTATCGAAAAGGCAATAGTAGAGCCTATTTTTGTAATTTATCATAAAGTTATTTCATGGTTTAATTTTGTGTTGTTTTTAATTGGTTCAATATTAGCTACTTTGGCTAGAGTATTGGAATTAAAGACAGTTCAGTAAAAAACATGACAAACAAATAAATCAGGGTAAAAAACAGTTGGTTTTTGCTCCTGCGCCGCTAATTCTAGCCAACTATATTTTGCCTATTGACGAGAGTGATAGCTTTACAAGGAAAGTCATGTACCAACAAAAGTATTGGAATCAACTCAAAGAATTAAAAGTTCATGTGTATTACGCTCAACACTACGCTGTGAAACAAAATAAGTATGATCAAATCATCAATATATTTTTAGCCATTAGTTCATCATCTAGTATTGCCGCTTGGGCACTTTGGAAAGAATATCAATTTGTCTGGGCTTTTATCATTGCCGCCTCTCAGGTAGTTACTGCAATTAAACCTTTATTACCTTATAAGAAAAGGCTTTCTGCTTTAAATAAACTAGGTGATATGCTTTCTTTAATTGCATTGAAAGCTGAGCGAGATTGGTATTTTGTCTCAGAAGGAAAATGGAATGAAGAATTAATCCATACAAAATGGGCTGATTTAAAAGAAAATGCTTTAGCAGCAGAAAATAAATGTTTAAATGGTATTACATTACCAAAAGATAAAACGGTTTTGTCTTCAGCCGAAAGTGAAGCGGATATTTACCTACAATCAACTTACAGCTAAGGAATTAAGCTATGACTAAATCTACAAATAACAACCCAAAACCTACAGGTCAATCTAATACGGATGCTTTAAATAAACAGTTACCACCATCATCTACATCGACACCAATGCCTAAAGTAAAACCACCACAAGAAAAGTCTGGTGGCTAAGTAAAGCTAGCAGGACTGAAACAGTTGGCTTTTGCTCGTTCCTAGTTAATTTTAGCCAACAATTATTACCTCGTAACGAGGCGTTAGTTTTTCTATCACTGTGAGTCAAATATATGCGAATTGTAGAAACAATCACGGATATTCAAACTGCTAATCCTCATGTGTTTACAGTTCTTGAAAATATTGGTGAAGTGCCAATCTATCATGAAAATTATAAAGTGAGGCACCCATTTGCAGCATATAATACGTCTTTAGCTTCAGTATCATCAAGAATACTAAGGGTGCTTGATGCTTTAGATGAGGTACAAAATATACGTGGATTTGATTCTCCTAAAAGTGAGGATTGGGAAGTTTCTTTACTAGAGGCTACTGATCATATGTTGGATTCTTTGATGGAACATATGGAAGATTGCTCAGGTATAATTAGGAGTTTTTTTCCTGATTCCAAAAACTCAAAATTTAGAAAAACACTTAAAAATTATGATAAATCAGTTGCCCCTTATCGCGATTACATTGGTAAAATTGTAAACTATATGAAGCACAATCAAGGGAGACTTCGCTCGATTTCATTCTCTTGGCAGCAAGGTTCATCTTTAGGATATTTTGTAGAAGGTCCACAAAATGATGGGGGAATTGGCCCTGTAGCTGGAATACATAAAAATGAAGCGACAGCTTTTTCATTTTATCGAAATATTCCTTTCCATATTTGCAATATTTACGCTGTGAGCAGAAGGTTGTCTGTTGCTCTCCATGAAATAGATAGTAGGCTTAAACCTCAGAAAGCTAAAAAAAGTAATGAGAAACAATCTAATTTATCTATGGCTCTCCAAAGAGCCTCTAACCTTCCTAATATTTATTTTGACGACGAAATTAAGATGGGTGTTCCTTTTATAAAGTTTACAAGTAATTCAATTAAAATTGACTGCCCCTCTCAAAAAGTTAAAGCTACCACTATTCCAGGAGGGGCGAATGTATCAGTGTCGTATAATGGTGATGGTGCAACGAGAACCTATAAAATCCCTTATTACACATAAAAAAACTAACAAGTTACTCAATCGGACGCTAAACAGTTAATTAGCTCCGTTCCTTGCAATTTTATCCAACAATTTTTTCCATTATTCAGGCGTTAGGCAAAAGGAGATTCAGATGGTAAATATCAGGCAAATTTATTTAATTTTTATTCTTATTGGGGGCTCTGGTTTATTGTTGAAGTCGTATGATAGTATTCCGTATTTTTCAGAAGCTCAGTATGAAAAGTTAACTCCGAAGGTCAGGGATAGATATATTGATTTATTTTTTGGTAAGAGTGTTTGGGATGGAATGACTGCAGATGGAAGGTTGGAGGGGGTTTCATCAATAGCAGATCATGTGCATACAATGAACCTGCGATCTAAAGAGCTCAATAAAAAAAATTATGACAATAAGG
>CAJXWI010000533.1 GCA_913062735.1 uncultured Arcobacter sp. | reverse complement strand
TTACAAAAATAAGCTACAGTAAAAGTCTTGCTCAAAAATTACAAATTTTAAGTACTTTTAAATTAAGTCATTTAAAACCTGTTATTGCTTTACTCTTAGGACTAAATGATCCTATTTCTGGACAAATTATGGGTTTAACCGCTGAAAATCTTGCCAATGAATTTTTCATCTCAAGAAAAGAACAAGATGAATATGCCCTGCAATCTCATTTGAAAGCACAAGCAGCACAAGAGAAAAATATATTACAAGATGAAATACACCCCATAATTACGAAAGAAACCTCTTTTTTTAAAGACAATGGCATACGTTATAATCAAAATATGCACGCCTTAGAAAAACTAAAACCCATATTTGATAAAAATGCAGGAACAGTAAGTGCTGGAAATTCTTCTCAAATATCAGATGGTGCGTGTATGTTAATACTAAGTACTGAAAAAAAAGCAAAAGAATTAGGACTTAAAATCCTTGGTGTTATTAAAGATTATGCTTATGTTGGACTGGAAGCTAAGAGAATGGGATTAGGTCCCATTTACGCTACAAAAAAACTCTTTGATAAAACAAATACTTCTTTAAAAGACATAGATATTATTGAACTAAATGAAGCTTTTTCAGCCCAAAGTCTTGCCAATCTCAAAGCTTTTGCTTCTAATAGTTTTTGTAAAAAGACCTTTAATTCTGCTGCCCTTGGAGAAATAAATCCTGATATTTTAAATGTCAATGGAGGAGCTATTGCTTTAGGTCATCCTGTTGGAATGAGTGGTGCACGTATTGTATTAACGGCACTTAAACAATTGAAAAGAACAAATAAAAAAACAGCGCTAGCAACCTTATGTGTAGGTGGTGGACAAGGTGCAGCATTTTTATTGGAGGCTTATGATGAATAATATACTTTTAAGTATACAAAACAATATTGCAAACGTAGAGATTGATTGTAAAAATGAGAAAGTTAACATCTTAAGTTTAGAAGTACTTGATGAATTAGATGAAAAGCTTAATCAAATCATTCAAAATAAAAGTATTAAACTTTTACTTATAAAAAGTGGTAAAAAAAGCACTTTTATAGCAGGGGCAAATATAAAAGAAATTCAAGAATTTAAAGATGAAAAAGAAGTACTAGGGCTTTTAGAAAAAGGTCACAGCATTTTTAATAAACTTGAAAACCTAAACATACCATCTGTTGTTTATATTAATGGTGCTTGTATGGGAGGAGGATTAGAACTTGCTTTAGCTTGTACCTACAGAGTAATAAGCACACAAAGTAAACTTGCTTTTCCAGAAGTAAAACTAGGGTTTTTCCCAGGCCTAGGAGGAACACAAAGAGCCCCTAAAGTTATGGGTTTAATTAATGCATTAGATTTAATTTTAAGTGGTAAAACCATTGATGCAAAAAAAGCCTATCGCATTCAATTAGCCGATGTCATTTTTGATGATGGACAAAAAGAGTTTAAATTAAAAGCGTTTATAAAAGATGTTTTAGAGCACAAAATACAAAAAAGAAAAGGTTTTTCTCTGCTTGAAAGCTGGCCTTTTAGAGAAGTGATTTTTAAAAAAGCACTTAAAACCCTTGAACATAAAGTAAATAAGGATTTTAAAGGTCCCTATCTTGCTCTTGATATTATAAAAAAAACCTATAAAAAAGATTTTCAAAAAGGTTTAAAATTAGAAGCCAAAGAGTTTGCAAAACTCGCAATAACAAAAGAAGCAAAATATATGATAGAGCTGTTTTTTATGTTTGAAAAATACAATAAAAATTTCACAAAAACTAAAGATCCAATTTCAAAAGTAAGTATTTTAGGATGTGGGGTAATGGGACAAGGAATTATATGGCTTTTCTCAAAATATCTTAAAGAAGTAAGAATCAAAGATATTTCTTTAGACTATATACAAGGTGCTTTACAAAAAATAGCCAAACTTTATGATTTTGCTTTAAACAGCAGAAGCCTTAGTAAATCTCAAGTAGATTTTAATATGAATAAAATTTCTTATACTAAAGATTTAAGAGGAATGAATGACATAGAATTTGCCATTGAAGTTATTTTTGAAAATGAAGAAGTTAAAAAAGAGGCATATAAAGAATTAGAAGAAGTATTAAACAGCGATGCAATAATTGCAAGTAACACTTCTTCTATCTCCATTGAGATCTTGAGCCAAAACATAAAAAACAAAAAAAACTTTTTAGGCGTTCATTTTTTCAATCCCGCAAATTTAATGCCTTTAGTTGAAGTAATACCTAGCTCACATACTTCCAAAAAAACGATTAACAGGGCTATGGAATTATTGATTTCTTGTGGGAAAACACCAATTCTGGTGGGAGATTGTGCAGGTTTTGTAGTCAATAGAATTTTACTTCCTTATCTTAATGAGGCTGCTTTTATTTTAAAAGACAGCTCCAATATTACACAAATAGATAAAGTATTAAAAGACTTTGGTATGCCTATGGGACCTTTTATTTTAGCAGATACTGTTGGTATTGATGTTGGATATGAAGTAAGTAAGATTTTAAATAAAGCTTACGGCAAACGAATGCCAATAAGTGATATTTTAATAAAACTACATAACTTAAAACTCTTTGGTAAAAAAACACAAGAAGGTTTTTATACCTATGAGGGCAAGAACATACATGAGAACAAAAGCCTTGAAAGCATAATTAATGAAAAGAGAAAAAAGTCTGTTAAAGAAGTAGCATCAGCCCCTCTTAACAAAGTTTCCAATATTGGTGATAGCATACATACCCTTAAAAGCAGAAAGCAAGTTAGAGTTATTCAGAGAAATAGTTTGATATCTATAAATTGAAGGGATTTCGTATTGACTAATATGTAATAAATCCATTTAACTAATATAGTATTTCCATAAACAACTGTTAGTTATTGAAATTATTCTAACTCAAATGCAATAAATTGACTATTGTACAAAAGCACTAATAATATATTTTTTATCTCTTCAAAACTCACAAAGAGCTGTAA
>CAJXWI010000532.1 GCA_913062735.1 uncultured Arcobacter sp. | reverse complement strand
AAAGGCCCTATGCTAAATGCATAGGGCCTTTTTTATTTGAACTTATTTGATTAACAAGAATAAGTTGATTTAAATTCAAAAGCAGTTGGTCTAGCTTCATCAGGATGAACCTGAGTTTCAAATTTATAGTGTTGATATGTATCTACCATATCTTTTGTAAATACTGGTTGTAAGAAATCATTATCTCTAATTAATGCTTCTAATGAACCTCTTAAAGTATGAGGCATTTGAGGAATATTTCTTTCTCTAATTTCATCTAAAGGCATTTCAAATAAATCTTCATCCATTGGACCAATTGGTTCAATTTTATTGTTAATTCCATCAAGTCCAGCCATCATCATAGCAGCAAATGCTAAATAAGGACAAGCAGCAGAATCAGGAAATCTCATTTCAATTCTAGTAGCTTTTTCACCAGCACCATAAGGAATTCTACAAGCAGCAGATCTGTTTTGAGAAGAATAAGTCAAAATATTTGGCGCTTCAAATCCAGGAATTAATCTTTTATATGAATTTGTTGATGGATTAGTAAAAGCAGCAAGTGCACGTGCATGTTTAAAGATTCCACCTGTATAATGTCTCGCCATTTCAGATAAGTTACCGTACTCACCTTCTTTATAAAATAAGTTTCTTCCATCTTTCCAAATTGATTGATGAACATGCATACCATTTCCATTATCACCCAATAAAGGTTTAGGCATAAACGTACAAGACTTACCATTTAAATGTGCAACCATTTTACAAACATATTTATATTTTTGAACATTATCCGCAGCTTCAATTAAACCATCAAAAACAATACCAATTTCACCTTGTGCTTGTGCAACTTCATGATGTCCTAAAATAACTTCTAATCCAACTTGTTCTAAAACAAGCATCATTTCAGCTCTTAAATCAACCATTGAATCTGTTGGTTGTACTGGGAAGTAACCACCTTTAGTTCCTGGTCTGTGACCCATATTACCTGCTTCATAATCAGTAGAACTTGCCCATCCACCCTCTTCTGAATCAACTTTATAATATGATTCATTAATTGAATCAATAATTTTAACATCATCAAAAACAAAGAATTCATTTTCTGGTCCAAAATATGCAACATCTCCTAAACCACTATCTTGTAAGTGTTTTAAAGATTTTTTAGCAATAGATCTTGGACATTTTTCATATAATTCACCTTTGTAAATGTCAAAAACATCACAAATTACGATAATTGTAGAATCCGCAGTAAATGGATCTAAAAATGCAGTTTCTACATCTGGTTTTAAAATCATATCTGATTTGTTAATTGGTTGCCAAGCGTCAACTGATGAACCATCAAAAGGCATACCAAATTCTAACTGGTCAGCAGTAACAGCGCTCATCATATATGAAATATGGTGCCACATACCTTTTAAGTCTGTAAATCTAAAGTCTACAAATTGTACTTCATTTTCTTCACAGTATTTAAAAAATTCTTCTCTATTATTTACAAATTTTCCCATTAATCTAACCCCTTTTTATTTATCTCTTAATCTTAACTAAATAACTAACAAAGTTGCTTAAATAATATGTATAAAAAATATACATTTTAATATATTCTTTTCTACTAATTTTTAGGAAAATCCTCAATGAAGTGGGAGTATAAGGCTAGTGTATGAAGTTTAGATATTAAATTTATTTTTTTAAAGCAAGCAAAAAAAGATTCTTTTAGAATTCTAAAAAAATCTTTTCTCTCTGTCTAAATGTTACACATTTCGTATATCCAATCTTTTTAGCAAGAGAACTTACTTCCTCATAAGCAAAACCAACTTGCTCTACACTGTGCGCATCGGAAGAAAAAGTAATGGGAATATCCAAACAAAATGCTTCTTCTAAAATTAAAGCAGAAGGATAGGTTTCTTTTATTGGTTTTCGTAAACCTGCAGCATTTAATTCAAGAACCATATTTGATTTTTTAATGGCTTTTAATGCTTTTTTTGCAATGAGTCTTATATCTTTTTTAGGTAAATACTTAAATACTTTAATTAAATCAATGTGCCCAACAATATCAAATAAAGAGCTTTTTGCCATAGCTTCAATTACATAAAAATAGTCTTCCCAAATTAAATCAATGTTTTTCTCTTTATATTTACCAATAAATTCTGGATTATCAAAACCCCATAAACCATCATCATTTTTATTGCCAATAAAATGAATTGAACCAATTAAATAATCAACCTTACTGCTTAAAATCTCAGGTAGAATTAAAGAGGTATTTTGCATATAATCCACTTCATATGCCAAAAGAATTTCAATTTGATTTTTGTATTTCTCTTTTAAAAATAAGACATCTTCTTCATACTTATTTTTTTCACTTAATTTCATACGGTACTTTGGATCAAAATCCATAGGCGCATGATCAGAAAAACCGTAAATATCAATCTCTAGCTCAATTGCTTTTTTTATAAAATCTTCCATAGAACCATCCGCATGGTTACATAAAACAGTATGGTTATGCAGGTCTACTCTCATTAATTTAAAATACCAGCACCTTTTATTTTTGTGCTTCGCTCTTTTGCATAAACTCTTTTACCTTCAAGTAAATCATATTTCCATATAGGAGCTGATTTTTTAAAATCTTCAACAAATTCATCTATTAATTCTAGGGCTACTCTTCTTTTAGGGGAGCAAACAGCAGCTATATATGAAGATTTATGATTAGGTACATCACCTCGTGAATGTGCCATAAGAACAAGGGCATTTTGTTTTTTTGCTTTTTCTTGCCAAGTGTTAAACCAAGAAGTTAAAATCGGTTCATAAATATCAAAAGATAAACCTTCTATATTATTTTCATCTCTAACAATTCCAACGAAAGTAATAATAGCTCCATAATTTGAATTTTGAAATTCTTCATACCAAGTATTAGTTATGTTTTGAACAGGTAAATCCCCATCTATAAGTTGTAAAGCATTAGTATTATTCACTTTTTAATCATCCTCCGCAAACAGG
>CAJXWI010000531.1 GCA_913062735.1 uncultured Arcobacter sp. | reverse complement strand
CAAAAGAATGCAATATTCCAATAAAACTGCCATCTATCTCTCCTCAACCAAGAACTACAAAAGCATTTGAGGCCTTTATCTTTGCACAAAAACATGACTTAGGAGATGAGTTCTCAGCTGCAGTTTTAGCAGCTTTTTTTCAAGAAGACTTAGATATTGGTGACTTTGATGTTCTTTCAAATATAGTAGCGGAGATTGGTCTAAATAAAGAGGCACTAAAAAAAGCCTTAGAAAATGATGAGTTTAAAGAAACACATAAAAAAGCATTGGAACAAACTCAAAAAGACAATATCACAGTGGTACCTACTATTATCATTGGTGAAGATAGATGTGAAGGAGTACCATCCATATGGTGGATAGAGCAAGCCATAGAGAAATTAAATCATACAGCTAAAAGTTAAAATCCAAATGCAATATCAGCTTGTCTCAAATTGGATTTGACCTCTTTTGGGGGTATCCCATAATAACGTTTAAAATCTTTACTAAAATGGAAACTACTCTCATATCCTATAGCATAAGCAGTTTCTTTCACTTGAAAGTTTTCTTTACTTAATAAATCCATAGCTTTAGTCAATCGAATTTTTTTTATATATTGCAAGGGTGTCATAGACGTGACATTTTTAAAATGTGTATGAAAAGACGACGGACTCATATCTTCACTTTTTGCTAAGGTTTGCACATCAAGATGTTCATGATAAGTTTCATGTATTGTTTTAAGTGTTCGTGTCATTTTTGCTTCAAAGGTATTTTTTAGAAATATTTTATGTAGGAAATGAGCATTGCCTCCCATGGCAATACCATAATAGAGTTCTCTTAATAAAGATGCACCTAGAATATTTGCTTCTACTTTCGAGTCCATGGCTTCTAATATTCTTTTAATAGTATCTTCAACTCGAGGTGTTACTTCATCTGAAAACAATCCAAGACCACATTCTTTACATTCTTGAATATTTCTATCCCTAATGAGATCAATAACTTCATACATAAGATTTTTGTCAATTTTATGAAAAATTGCTAAAAAAGGCTCTTCTTTAGTACTTTTTATTTCATACTCTAAAGCCAATGAGGTAGGTATTACCAAATAGTTTTTACTGTTATATTGAAAAGTATTTTTTCCCAAGTATCCAGTTGTCTTCCCTTGAAGTACTATGATTAAAGATAAATCACATATGGTAGATACTTTAGGCGTTGAAACTGAAGATTTAAATAATGACAAGCCTTCTATATAAGTCTTGTGTAATCCATCTTCTTTAACATAAGTATTTGCTAAACTCAGTATTTCCTTATTCATCAGTATCCTTTTGGAAATTATACTCTTTTAATTTAATATCATAGAAGAGTATAATTTTTGTTCTACTCGTTTTATTTTAAAAGTTTCAATAACTCTTGTGCTACAGGTTCAGACGAAGCTGGGTTTTGTCCTGTGATTAACTTTCCATCAGCTACTATATAAGGGTTCCAGTCCTCTATTTTTGAATACGAGGCACCTTTTTCAATAAGTGAGTCTTCAAGTAAAAATGGTACAACTTTGTCTAATTGTACTGCTATTTCTTCTGAATTACTAAACCCTGTTACCTTTTTACTTTTAACTAAATGATTTCCATTTAAATCTTTTACATTTAGTAAAACAGCAGGGGCATGACAAACAGAAGCTACAGGTTTATCTGCTCTTACAAAAGCTTCAATAAGTGCAATTGAGTTTTTATCATCTGTCAAATCCCATAATGGACCATGTCCACCTGGATACATAACAGCATCAAAATCACTCTCATTTACTTCTGATAGTTTCACTGTATTTGCCAAAATATTTTGAGCGTTTGCATCAGATTTAAAACGATCAGTAAAATCAGTTTGATAATCAGGCAAATCACTTGTTGGATCCATAGGTGCTTGTCCACCTTTTGGTGAAGCCAAAGTAAGTGTTGCACCTGCGTCAAGTAAAGTATAATAAGGAGAAGCTAACTCTTCTAACCAAAATCCAGTTTTTGAACCTGTATCCCCTAATTTATCGTGAGATGTTAATACTATAAGAATATTCATAATCTTTCCTTGTTTAATTTTTGTTCTGTCATTATATATGAGTTTATTTTTAAGGTAAATGGATAAAGATATAAATTACATGCCAATTCCTACAAATTAGGATTCAAATCAAGTTTATTTTATAGCATTGTTGATCTATTCATTAATTTCATCAAACATAAAGATAGAATTACTATAATAAAAAACTAAGTTCACTTATAAAACTTATCGTTATCACAGATAGAAAGGCCTCTAAACTCATGAAAATTTTAGTACTTTTTTGCACTCTAATTTTGTCAATTTCTTTATTTGCAGATGAGGATAAATACGAATATGAGGATAATCATATTCATAAAAGTCTTGAACATTTAAATTTAAACACTCAACAACTGGAAAAAATCAAAAAAATACTCACAGCCGATAAAAAAGATTTTGAAACATTCTACGAAAACAAAGAAGAATATGAAAAAAAATTAAAATCGATCATGAGAAATGAAATATTTGATAAGAAACTTTATATAAAAACAAAACAAGAAATAAGTAAAAAAGCGATCGAATTAGAAGCACTAACTCTTAAAAAAATACATGAAGTTTTAAATAACAAACAAAGAAAAAGATTTTCACACTATTTAAAGGAGTGGAGATTTGAATAGCAAAATTTTATTGGTTGAAGATGATTTGGAAATGCAAGACTTAATTGTCGATTACCTCAATGGTTATAATCTTGACTGTACCGCCTTTGTACATCCCAAAGAAGCCATAAGTGAGCTAAAGAAGGACAATACTTATTCACTGGTTGTTTTAGATTTAATGCTGCCTGATATGGATGGCTTTGATTTATTTAAAAAAATAAAAAAGATACAAGATATCCCTATTCTTATTTCTTCTGCTAGAGATGATATTGGCAATAAAATTCATGGTTTTGAACTGGGAGCTGATGATTATTTAACAAAGCCCT
>CAJXWI010000530.1 GCA_913062735.1 uncultured Arcobacter sp. | reverse complement strand
CATGTAGCTCGTAACACTATCTATAGAGCAATTAAAGATGTAGCTAAAAAGAAGTAGTCAATTTGACTACTTCATATATTCAAAAATTCAAGGTATATTTACTAATGTATGGATTTTTACACAAAACTTTGAATAATCTTACAGTTTATTTTACGGGTTATCATCATCTATTTTTAGAATGGTCTTGACATCTAGAAAAAGGGCAGTTATTATAAAATGGTATATTTTATGATATTTATAAGTTAAAGAGACAATAGGCATCTAACATTTATATCTTACAAAATCAAATACTTATGAGGTTAAATAATATAGTTCAGCAAAGCTAAATTACTAGTATACACTTATATTAAAATTAAAAATGGGAATCGAACTAACCATGATAAACACCTATCTATCAATACTTTATCACTCTTAAATATTTTGGATATGCCACCTAATATGCCATATCCAAAATATTTATTCAACTCAAGACCCTATATAGGACAATGTAGTCCAGTCAAAGTCAATTTACTCTTCGCTTATAATTATACAAAAGTATTATAAGCAATGAATTATAAAATTGATATGCTGACAAAATTGAGTTTCTTCGGTACATTACCTATATATACCGAAGAAACTCGATTTTTTCGGTATATAAAAATTATATGCTGAATTAAATACCTTTCTTCAGTATATTAAAAAGTGCTATATGTATAAAATATTTATTTCTACCTATTTTTATACTTTCTAATAGTCCAATATTTTCAAGCTCTCTTAAATACTTAGCTGCGGTATCTCTATGTAAGTCTAATTTGTCTACTAAAAAATCAATTTTTGTATAAGGGTGTATAAATATAACTTCTAACAAATCTTTACTATAAATCTTTGGTAGTTTTTCTCTTAATTCAATTTTATTCTTATCCATCAATTCTTTAATATTGTTTACTAAATCAATTGTCTCTAATGATGTTTTTTCAACTCCATCAAGTATATAAAGAATCCATTCTTCCCAACTGTTTTTAGTTCTAACCTCTTGAAGAAGTCTATAATAATCACTTTTGTGTTTAATAATATAATTACTTAAATATAAAATTGGAATATCAAGTAAATCATTTAGCATCAAATATAAAATATTTATAATTCTTCCCGTTCTACCATTACCATTATAAAATGGATGTATAGTTTCAAATTGATAATGAATAATAGCCATATTTATAATTGGGTCAATATCATTAGGCTCATTAATATATTTTCCAAATTATACAATAAGTCTTTTATGGTTTCATAATCTTTGGGTGGTGTAAAAATAACTTCCCCAGTATTTTGATTTTTAAATTTGTACCACTTTGTTTTCTTATTCCTGCCTCATTTTGTTCCAACTCTTGTTTAATTTCAACAATATATTTTTTTAAGAGTAGCTTATTATCTTGAACTAAAGACAAACCTTTCAAAAGAGCTTCTCTGTAGTTTTGAACTTCTTTAGTCTCTTTAGTAATATTTGAAATATCTAATGTAGCTTTGTATATTTCATCATGTGTAGTTATAATATTTTCAATTTCACTACTATCTTTTTCTTCTTGAAGAACCAAAGAATTAATAAGAATTGCTCTATTTGGAATAATTTTGGATATACCATTTAAATTTGCCAATGCTTTGTTTGCACTAATAGTTTTCTTTAGTATTTTAATTGTTTCAAAGTCAACATTAATGGGTAAGTTTGGAGGAATAAATTCTTGACTCATCTTATTTAATACTTTTTATTTTATGATTTTATTGTAGATTTACTCTTAATATTATTAGTTAAATGAATATAAAGGTTATGACTTAAATAGATGAGTGAATTTTATTTTATACTCGCTAGTAGTATTGATAAATAATAAATCTTGTCAAAAAATATAGTAAAAAATCTTGATATCACAATGGCATATTCTTTTTCTTTATTTTCTAATCTATATTTTACTTGTCATACTTTTGAACCATTTGGATCAACTAATAAAAAGAGACCTTGCCCATCTGATAGTTTATAATTTTGTTTTTTGGTTTTGCGTTTTTAATTTGAGTTGCGTTAAGTGGAACGATTTGTCTTGCTATCATATAACCCTTGAAAGTATTAGATTTGTTTATATTAAATTATAACGTCTTGGACGATTAATATCAATAAAGTCCTATAAACAGGTATTATTGGATTGTATTAGACTATGTTAGATTGTGTATTGGTGGAGATGTGGAGATGTGGAGAATTGAATTTTCATGATAATAAGGCTTGGTGTACAATATTTAGAAAGTAAAACCCCCTAAAAAACCCCCTAAAATGAAACATATGGTAAAATCGAAGCTCCGGACAGGTCCCTCGAGTTCGATGGCTAGTATGAGAATTACACTCTCCCAATAATGGGTGCTTTACTAAGAATAATTAGGCTAAATATTAAAATAAACCCCCTAAATAATGGGGTAAGATAATATCTATATATATTCAACAATTATAACATAAATGTTGAAACTAGACTTCTTATATTTAATTAAGATTAGTTATATCAAAATATAACCTATCACTAGCAACTCTACGCCCATTATTAAATATTGTTTCTCTTCTTAGTTTAACGTAGTTAGCATATTGTTTGAAAAAATCATAATATTTTGGAATAGTAACCTTATTTAGGACGCAAAAATTAAGCTTAATTTTGTAAAGACACATAATACCAAATGGTGCTTAATATCAAAATATTAAATAAAACAAACATAAAGGTCTTACCTGCGAGTTACAATTATTTATACAAAAACAGGAGTTGCAAATGAAAAAACAAACTATAAAAGTATAACTTTCACTTAATGGAAAAAAGATACAAGTAGGGCATCAATTTTTAGAAGATATTTTAGGAAATATTGGTGATGACTATAATTTAAACGCTCACTTTTTTTGTTCCATAATCCCATAAGGTTTATGAAACTTTGCAGTTTTTATTTTTTGAACACTTTGTGGAACACGGAAAACTTATTTAGGTGTTTT
>CAJXWI010000529.1 GCA_913062735.1 uncultured Arcobacter sp. | reverse complement strand
GTCTTCATCTAAACTTTTTCTAAAATCTGACATTATCTTCCTTTTTTAGTATTGATACATATGGTATTTAGAGTCTTCTTGCGATTTTCTTTTTTGCTCTTTTTCATAATGAGCAATAGCTTCTTGTTTTTCATCTTCATTAATAACTTCTTCTAACAATTCACTAATGCAATCCTTGATAACACACATATAAATAAAAGAATTCAATTTAATTCCTTCATCATCTTTAGTAAGTTTTGCTAAATCACAAGAATAAACTGCCTCACGAAAGGTATAAAAAAGTCTTTGTTTATCATCAACTAATCTATAGGTATAACCTTTTATTAAGAGGTAATTATCATAATATTCTTTAAAATAATCACTGTTTCTAATTGAATTATTATACAGGGTAATATTTTCTTTCATGTTTAAAATATCTTCTACTTCTTGCTCTTTGTTTTTATAAGCAATAAAAAAATTCAATATTTTTTCTAAATCTTGCATTCTCTTCCTTTTATTTAGGGATAATATTTAAAGTAGTATTAAATATTTTAAATAGTAGTTTTAATTTAGGAGTATTTTTGTCCTATTTCGATATATTTAATGAAAATATACAGTTTAACAGAACTCTCTCCTTTGTTATTCTGTGTGTTTAGTCTCGCTCATAGGTAAAAAACTCTTCTACAGAATTTTTCTTAACCAATGAAATATCGAAATTAATCTCACCTTTTAGTGATTCTTCATATTTAAACGCGTAATCTTTTATTTTTTTAGAAATTAAGTTTTTGTATAAATCACCCTTAGAATCAATAATAAATATATCTTTATTCACTTCATAAATATATATAAAAAATAAAATAAACTGTTCATTTACTTCAAAAACTTTGAACACATACGTATCAACTTCCTCATCTTCAAGTGTCTTTAATGTTTTAATTTTTAATTCATCTTTAAAAAAACTCTCATAAAAATTAATAGCAGACCCATTCCAAGAAGTATCACTGTCAACTTTTATATATTCTAAAAAAATATCTTTTGAACTTAAGGTATAGGCTTCAAAAACATAAGGATCATGTCTTGTTTTTAAATCATATTTATCTAAAGAATACGTATGTATTTCATCAGAAGAAATTTTGAAAAGTAAGTTATTATCTTTAAAAGTATAAATTGGTCTTGCGGCTTTTGCAATAGTATTTAGTAAGTTCTTAAAAAATCCCATAGTACACCTTATATATTACATTTTAATAAATCTTTAAATTATCTTATTTATTATATCAGTATATTTATATTATTTAATTTTTTTTCTAATATCAAATTCCATCTTGTCTTTTTTTTGTGTTTTTTCTTTTGAAAAAAGATAAAGAAAAATAGAAGCCATCACTGCCAATAGAAAAATTTCGCTCATATAAAATACCCTTGTTTTGTGTAAAATAAAAAAGGATAATACAATAAATTTGCTTTGCTTACGTCTATAATTTATTAAAAAAGAAAAAGCAATTTCTTTTTTATAAAGCTTTGATATAATTACTTAAAAAAAGATTTAAACATGATTATAAAAGAAGCCTTTAATCAAAAAAATTGCATTAAAAATCTTTGTGCCTATGAACTGTATTATCAAGTAAGTTTAGGGAAACTCGCAAGTTTAAGCAAGATTAATGATTTAAACTATGAAGTCGATTTTACGCTTGCATTAGGAAGTATTTATGAAGTAATACAAGATATAAAAGAATTAGATAATGCCCTAGAAATTTTAGACACTGAGATACAAAAACAAGCTGCTATGGATGCCATGCAAAACTTTGTAAATGCAAACCTTGAACTAATAAAAAATAAGAGCATTAAAGTTGATGAACTAATCAATGAAATAAATGATGAAACATTTTTTAATGAAACAATGAATGAAGTATGTGAAATAAATTATAAAGAAGTATTCAAGAAATATGAAAATCTTATTACAGAAGAATTAAGTAAACAAATAATAACGTCTTTGAATGATTTAATGAAGTAGAGTAAATAAATTAAAGGGCTGATTACAAGTGGACTTCACTTGTAATCAGTATTTGTTTTATAAAGCTTTAGCAGTAATTCTGTTTAATCTTTGTGCAAAAGATACAGCATCAGTAATATCTAAACCTTCGCTTAATTTTGCTTGGTCTAATAATAACCATGCAATATCATCAACTAGGGAATCATCTTTAGAAGTATTAAGTTTTGTAACAATCTCATGGTCCGGATTGATTTCTAAAATAGGAGCAGTTTCTGGCATTTCTTGTCCCATTGATCTCATCATTTGTGCCATTTGAGCCATTTGATCATTAGAATCTTTAACCACACAAGATGGAGACTCAGATAATCGATTAGTAACTCTTACATCAGTAACAGCCTCACCTAAAACTTCTTTGATTTTTTTAGTGATATCTTCGAATTTTTCTTCTACTTCTTTTTTTGCTTCTTCACTTTGCTCAATTGCAGGAGCTTCACAAGAAGAAATATCTTTTAATGGCCACTCTTGGTAAGCGCCAATTGCAGGAGTAATAATTTCATCAATTTCTTTGTCATCTAAAATTAATACTTCAATGTTATTCTTTTTATATGCTTCTAATAAAGGAGAATTATTTAATACTTTTTCATTATCACCAACAATATAAAATACTGCTTTTTGGTCTGACACTGCTCTTTCTTTATAAGCTGCTAATGAAGTCATTTTATCATCATTCGTAGATTTATATCTAACAAGCTCTAAAATAGCATCTTTGTTAGTAAAGTCTTGGTAAATACCTTCTTTTAATGCTCTGTTGTATTGAGAAATAAATTTTTCGTATTTTTCTTCATCTTTAGCTAATTTTTTAATTTCGCCTAAAATCTTTTTAACAGAACTTTGTTTAATATTTGCAATTACTCTGTTTTCTTGTAAAATTTCTCTTGAAACATTTAAAGGTAAATCTTCAGAATCAATAATACCTCTTACAAATCTTAAGTATGTTGGTAATAATTCTTTTTCAGAATC
>CAJXWI010000528.1 GCA_913062735.1 uncultured Arcobacter sp. | reverse complement strand
AGGTAAAACATAGGTTTTGCTTTGAGGCATAATGCGAATAAGTTCATCTTGTTCCAAACGTTTAAGCGCTTCACGTACAGGACTTTTACTTACATTCAAAGTAAGTGAAATTTTCTTATCCGATAATATTACCATGGATTGTAAAATACCTTTTGTAATTAAATCCAATAAGAGTTTATATATTTGTTTTTGTAAATTTTTTGTTTTACTTAATTTTGACTCTTGTAAGTGAGTTAAATAAAGCTCGTCATGTATATACAGCACCGTGTTCCTTTTAATCTTGAACTCGTATTATAACCAATTAAAAAAAACATCTTCTTATTTAAAAAACTATTATTGCTCAAAGATAAAAGCGCTTTAATCATTAAATACTAATAGAAAACTTTGTAATATAATACCCCCCAACAATAAGCCAAACAAATAAAATACTAGAAAGATAAAAAGGTTTAAGCCCCACATTTTTAAATTTTTTAAAACTTGTTCCCATCCCTAAAGCACACATGCTCATTGTTAAAGCAAAAGTATCTAATTCATTAATGACGTATACAAAAGTAGAAGGCAATATAGCTAAAGAATTAAAACCAGCTATTAAAATAAAAGAAAGAGCAAACCAAGGAATAAAAATGGGTGTTTTATGTTTAACGCTGCTTGTTTTATTTTTTAAAAACAAAGCTAAAATTATTAAAAAAGGCGCAAGCATCATCACACGAATCATTTTAACAATAACAGCATCGTTTGAAACCTCTTGGCTTATTGCATTACCTGCTGCTACTACATTTGCTACTTCATGTAAGGTGGCCCCTATGTAAATACCTATACTGTTTTCATCCAAAGAAATAAATCCTAGTTTATATAAAAAAGGGTATAAAAACATTAAGGTACTTCCAAAAACAACAACAGAAGATACCGCAATTGCTGTTTTATACGCTTCGCTTTTTAAAACAGATTCTGTCGCTAATACAGCCGCCGCCCCGCAAATTGAGCTTCCTGCTGCTATTAGAATAGTTGTATCTCTATCTAATTTCAAAAGTTTTACGCCAATGAAATAACCAAGAGTAAAGGTTATACTTACAATTAATGCACCAGCAACAAAACCAGATAATCCCAATTCAAAAATACTTTGATACGTAATTCTAAATCCATAAAACACAATAGCAATTCTTAAAAGTTGTTTTGTTGAAAAGATTATTCCGTGAGAGTATTTAGAAGCTAAATTAACTCCTAGGGTATTGCCATACCCTATTCCTATTATAATTCCAATAATAAGAGGACTCAAGCCAAGATTTTGGATGTAAGGAATTTTTGAAAGTGCAGTAGAAACAATAGCAAAAAAAGCCACTAAGATTATTCCATAAAATATTTTTGGTAAAACATACTTTTTTAAAACACCAATTTTCAGCATACTTGCTCCTAATTTGTTTTATATATACAATTCTATGCAAAATACTTTAATAAGTAAAATATATTAAATTTAATATAATGATAGATAATACTTATAAGGAAGAAAAATGACGTTAAAAGAATTAGAATTATTTTACTTATTATGTGAAAATACTCATATTTCTGGGCTATCAAGAAAACTAGGAATGAGTCAAGCTGCTATTTCTTTGGCAATAAAATCCTTGGAGAAAAAACTAGAAGAACCTTTATTTGATAGATTAGGGAAAAAACTCGTATTAAATGAGAGAGGAAGAATATTTAAAGAAAAAACGCATCAACATTATCTGTCTTTAAAAGATGCACAAAAGAACTTTAAAGAAATCAAGATTTCTGGAATACTTAATATTGCTGCTAGTAAAACAATAGGAAACTTTATACTTCCACAAATTGTATTTGATTATCTTTCTTTGCATCAAAATATTTCTATTAAAAAACAAATTACAAACTCTACTCGTATTATTCAAATGATAAAAGAGGGAAAACTAGACATTGGTTTTATTGAAATAATATCTAAAGAAGAAGATATTATAAAAGAAGTCTTGGGTCAAGATGATTTAATTGTGGTTTCTTGTGATGACAATCTTCCCAATGAATTATATCTGGATGAACTCTTAGAGAAAAAATGGGTTTTAAGAGAAAAAGGCTCTGGAACAAGAGATGTTTTTTTAAAAGAAATTGAAGAAACAAACACTGATCTCGATATTTTTATGGAATATTCAGATTTTGAAGAGATTAAGATGTTATTGTTAAATAACAAAGAAATCATTACTTGTATATCAAAAGTAGCCGTTCTAAAAGAATTAAAAACAAAACATTTAAAAGAAATTAAATTAAAAAACATTAGCATTAAAAGAAATTTTTATTGCATTTATCACAAACAAAAATACAAAAGTAAACTCTTTAACTCTTTTAAACTCTTTGCAAAAAAACGAATGAATAACTTCTAATTTAGTATTCATTCGCCATATGTTTTTAAAATTGATTCCAAATTTACTATTTTAAGACAAAACTTAGAGGCTCTTTTGTTTTTTTTGAAGAAACCATAAAAAAGAAAACATCAAACCAGGTGTTTTAGCTTTACTCTCATCATACATAAATTCTTCATACTCATCAATGGGCAAATAAAACAATTCAATTTGTTCATCATTAATACCCCCACCTTCATGTATTTTCATAGAATCATTAATGCTTGCATAAAAAAGTGTTTGAAGACCTCCACTTATTCCTACATTTGTAAAAAAAGAAGATATTTTTTCTATTTTTTCTAAGGGAACATCGAAGCCACATTCTTCATCTATCTCTTCTTTTGCAATGACACTTAAGGCCTTGTCTTTATCTACTAAGCCTGCACATAACTCATAGGTAAATTCTTTACTTTTATCATTTAAATACACAGGAGCCCTAAACTGTTTAACCAGTAAAAAAGACTTTTTTTCTTCATGATATAAAAGCACAGAAACAGAAGAAAAGCTTTCTACTGCTTCCCATATTTTATTAATTCCATTTAACGTATACGTAAGTTGTACGGGTTTTACATAATTTGTATT
>CAJXWI010000527.1 GCA_913062735.1 uncultured Arcobacter sp. | reverse complement strand
GGAGGAAGTGAAAACAAATCTAAATTTGCTGTATTAAATCCAAGTGATTCAATTTATGACTGGGTTATGGAAAATGCTAGAAATATGGGTGCTGGATGGTGTCCTCCTGGTATTATAGGTATTGGTATTGGTGGAAATCCAGAGAAATCAATGTTACTTGCAAAAGAATCTTTAATGCAAGAAGTAGATATTCATGAATTAAAAGAGAGAGGAGCACAAACTGCTCTTGAAGAATTAAGACTTAAATTATATGAAGATATTAATAAAATTGGTATTGGAGCTCAAGGTTTGGGTGGATTAACTACTGTTTTAGATGTTAAAATCCTAGATTATCCCTGTCACGCCGCGTCTTTGCCAGTTGCGATGATTCCTAACTGTGCAGCTACGCGTCATATTCACTTTGAATTAAAAGGAGATGGGCCAGCTGTATTTAAAAAACCAGACTTAGATTTATGGCCAGACTTAGAGCTTCCAATGGATACTATTAAAAAAGTAAATATTGACGATTTAACGCAAGAGAACTTATCTCAATTTAAATCAGGGGATACCCTTTTATTATCCGGTAAAATATTAACAGCAAGAGATGCTGCACATAAAAAAATTGTTGAATACAGAGCTGCTGGAAAAGCTTTACCTAATGGACTTGATTTAAAAGGACGTTTTATTTATTATGTAGGACCAGTTGATGCAGTTGGAAAAGAAGCCGTGGGACCAGCAGGGCCAACAACAGCTACTAGAATGGATAAGTTTACAAAAGAAATGATGGAAATTGGAATTTTAGGAATGATTGGTAAAGCTGAGAGAAAACAGCCAACCATTGATTTAATAAAAGAATACAAATCTATTTATCTAATTGCTACGGGTGGCGCTGCTTATTTGATTTCTCAAAGTATTAAAGCTTCTAAAGTAGTTGCTTTTGAAGAAATGGGAATGGAAGCAATATATGAATTTGAAGTAAAAGATATGCCAGTTACTGTTGCAGTTGATACAGAGGGTATTTCAATACATACAACAGGCCCAGCTAAATGGAGAAGTATTTAACACAAGTACCTTAAGACAAAGAGCTAAAGCTCTTTGTTCTTTATTTACTAAACTTTAAATATAGTATTTATTGCATTCTTCATTCGTACACATAAATATTTATATAATTATGTGTCTTTATTTTTTAAAATGTGAAAATGCATTTTCACCATTTTTACTTTTATTTACTTTTTTAGTTTTTTTTGTCCCCGTACTAAAATCACTTCCCCATTTTAATTTAGAAGGTATGGTTGTAGGGCCTTTATTTTTCATCAATTTACCAAAGCTAGAAGCACTTTTACCTGCACTGGAACTGGAATTCATTTGTGGCAGGATGAAAAACTTTACAATAAGACTTAATATAATGATTCCACCTACAACTAAGAGGAATACAAAAAAATTATTTCTATCAAACATAACGCTATTTACCCCCATTTAAAAAATTATTATTACACATATAAGATAAAAAACACCTAAAATGAATGAAAAATTAATTTATATTGAAGCTCCATTCATCATCATAATCTCTACTCCTTCTTCTGAAATCTTACTCTTATCCCACGCAGGGTCAAAAACAAGATTTACTTCGACTTCATCAATTTCATCAACACTTTTACTTGCATAGTGTACTTCTGCTAATAAAGAGTCTGCAACAGGACAAGCAGGTGAGGTTAGTGTCATATCTATATTACAAAACAAGGTTTTGTCTTTAAAATCAAAGGCAATTTTATAAATTAATCCTAAGTCATAAACGTTAACTGGAATTTCAGGATCAAAAACATGTTTTAAGTGTTGAATCACTTTTTCCTCTATTTTTTCATAATCGTAAGACATTTTATACCTTTCTTGCGTATTCTTTGATTTTTTTAATCATTCCCATGACGCCACTTTGTCTATTAGGTGTAATAATTTCACTTAATCCCAGTTCATAAAGAATGTCATCTTCACTGTTATTTATCTCTTGTGCCTCTAAGTTAGAAAATATTTCTAAAAGAATATAAACCAAACCTTTTACAATAATTGCATCTGAGGTTCCATTAAAAATTAATATTCCTTGCTTTTGTGTACATGTTAGCCATACTTGTGAGGTACAACCATGGACAATATGTTTTGTAATTTTGTCTTCTTCCTTAAAGTCATTTAATTTTTTTCCTAAATCAATAATGAATTGATATTTTTCCAATTCGTCATCAAAAAAATCCAAATCTTCTTTTATTTTAAATACTCTTTGTTCTACTTTTTTTGACACTTTAATCCTTTAACATGTTAATTGCTTTTTTTAAGGCTTTTATAAATAAATCTATATCTTTTTTATCATTATAAAATGCAAGAGATACTCTTATTGTTCCTATTATTCCTAATTTATCCATAATAGGTTGGGCACAATGATGGCCAACTCTTACGGCTATTTTCATTTTATCAAGTAAGATTCCAATATCATCATGCACGATATTTTCTATATTAAAACTTTTTGAAGCAATGGCTTCTTTCGTATCATTGTATAAAAGAATACAAGGAACATTTAATAACTCTTGATGCAAATACTCATATAAACGTTCTTCTTCTTTTAATACTGCTTGAAAATCCAAATTCTTTAAATACTTCAAGGCTTCATGAAAAGCAATAATTCCTGCAATATTTTGAGTACCTGCTTCATAAACATAAGGAGAATCTAATAACGTACTTTCATTATAAGTAACTTTATGAATAGTCGCACCTCCTGTTTGATAAGGCGCTACTTCTTTTAAAAGTTCTTCTTTTATATAAACAGCACCAACTCCTGTAGGGCCAAATGTTTTATGTGCAGACATAACAAAAAAATCACAATTAATATCTTGAATATCAATATTTGTATGAGCCAAACTTTGAGCTGCATCAATCATTATTAAAGCATTGTATTTATGCGCTAAGGCAGTGATTCTTTTAATATCGTGAATCTTTCAGATCGGAAGAGCACACGTCTGAACTCCA
>CAJXWI010000526.1 GCA_913062735.1 uncultured Arcobacter sp. | reverse complement strand
ATGACTATCATTAGATACAAATAAAAAGGATCACTTATGTTTACTCATGATTTAAAAATAAGTATAAATGGTTTTGAGAAGAAAGAAGCAAAGGATTTAATTAATTCTTTGTTAGACATTTTTGCCTTATTTGTCAATTTAGACCTTAGACGGTTTTCAACATTAATTGTAAGCGATGCTTTTGATGATGAAATAAGAAAGATTACTACAAGAAGTACTCTTGTGATGAAAAATAAATTTCTCCTAAATAACAATACTCATGCAATGGTACTAACTCTTATAAAAGATGATACCTATGAGATGGTTCTTGTATTAAAAAGTTGTTTTGCTCTTAATTTAATAAGAAATGAAAAAAATCCTATTCGATATAAAGATGCAATTCACATTGTACATCATGAATTTGCGCACATTCATGATATAAATAAAAAAATTGATGCTAAAAAAGATTTTTCTTCTAGCAATAGTGTTGGCATAAACGAAATATTTTATCCCATTGCTGAATTATGCTGGAGTGAATATATTGCAAATTTTATTTCCTCTGCATCTGCAACAAAGTCTGCTTATCCTTTAATAATGGCACAAAAATTAATCAAACTTATAAAGAACAATAATTTGGAAATTTTGCTTAAAGAAAGTAAGAAAGACCTTACTGACGATGTTCTAAAAAAGATTTCGGAAGAAATAAATACTTTATTAAAAACATCTTCTTATTTATTGGGATATTTACATGGATTTAAAATTTCTTTAGATGAATTGGATCCTAAGCTTGCTTTTGAGTTAGAAAACTCACCTTTCATTGATACTTGGGATATTTTATCTTATGAATTTTATGCCATAAGAAAAAACTACCCAAAATGTTTTCTTAATGACAATACCTATGATTCTTTATGTTTAGCAATAGAGAGTGCTTACAATAAAACGGGAATATTGTTTTTTGAAAAAGAAAATAAAAAATGTGAAGCAAAAGTATTGTATTAAAAGATAGTTTTAACTATCTTTTAATGTGCCATAAAAATTGGGATATTTGTATGCTCTAAAATGTACTTAGTTGCTCCCCCAAACATTAATTCTCTTAAGCCTTTTCTTCCAAATGCACCAGCTACTATTATGTCAAAGTTCCCTTCATTTGCATGATTTAGTAAGGCTTGCCCAGGTATTCTTGTTGTTTCAATAATCTTTGAAGTACTTTTTATACCGTGGCATAATAAATAATCTTGAAGTTTCTCTATTTGATTAGAGTTTTTAATATATTCAATTGATGTAACAATATGTACTTCTTTTGCATTTTTTAGCAAAGGAATACTTTGAGTTAATGCTCTTGAAGCTTCTGCTGAATTATTCCACCCAATTAGTACTTTTTCATCTTTAAAACTTTTCATAACTCTTGGAAACATTAATACCGGTTTTCCACTTTTTGTAATAGTTGTTTCAAACGTAGCTGTGATGTTTCCCTTAGGAGGTGAGGCTGCTATAACCAAATCACAAAACTTTGATTCTTCTTCTACTAATTTACTTCTGTATCCATTTCTTGAAACAAAAGTAGCACTTGGCTCATTATCTAAAGCTTTTTCTGAGATTCTTACTCCAATATCTTCTGCTAGTGTTTTAACCAAG
The DNA here is from genome assembly GCA_913062735.1 of uncultured Arcobacter sp. The sequence goes on along the minus strand of CAJXWI010000526.1, from coordinate 1,378 downwards.
TTTTGATGTATATGTAAACTTTCTTCTAATCTGTTGTGTGCAACTGCATTCAATTCTTTTAAAAGTGTTTCAGGAAGATTTTCATCAAATTGCATAATTTCACTGGGTTTTGCAACAGATTGAAATATTTCTACATGAGAATTTAATTTTTTAGCAATTAATAAAGCACCGTTGATTCTTTCTTCTAGCTGTTCTCCTCCACCAATTGGGAAAAAAAGTTTATTGTAAGTCATAATTTATCCTTGTATTTAGTCATAATGTTATAATGTCATGATATTGTATCTAAAATATTTTTAAATTATCAAATATTTTCATCTTTATTATTATAGATAAGAATATGAATAAATACAGTAAATTTTGAATTTAATCAAGATACACAGTTTATATCAATATTTAAGCACTTTTAATAAAAAAAGTATTATGATAACAAAAAACATATATTTGATTTTATAAAGATAAGTGAGAAGAGATTGCAAAAATTAATTGATAATAAAATATTTATTTTAGGCTGTGTGTTATTGGTAATTGTATTGTGGGCAATGAATTTTGTTTTTATAAAGTTTGTTCTTTTGGAGTTTAATGTTTATACCGCCTTGTTTCTACGCTTAACATTGGTCTCCCTTATTTTGCTTCCTTTTGTAAAAGCTCCTAAACTAGAAGATATATTAATGATATTTTTGACATCGCTTGTACTTGTGTCTGGACATTATGGTTTATTGTTTTTGTCTCTTAAACTTACTACTAATGTAGGGGTGATTTCTGTCGTGATGCAATTAGCCATTCCTTTTTCTATTTTATTGTCATGGTTTATTTTCAAGGATTCTCCAGGAAAGATGAAATTAACGGGTCTTTTTATTGCTTTTTCTGGAATTATTGTCTTGTTTTATGAACCAAGTATGTTTGATAATATCTGGGCACTATTAGTTGGTACAGCTTCAGCTTTTTTTCTGGGGCTATATTTTATCTTAGTAAAAAAAATTAAGTATTTATCTCCTTTTGGAATTATTGCTTACACCTCTCTTTTGGGACTTCCTTTTTTATATATACTAATGGTATTGAATAATGAAAGTTTTTCTTCTATTTTAAGCATTGAACACAATATTACATGGTTTTCTTTGTTATTTACTGTTATTGGAAGTAGTATTATGGGACATGGTTTATGGGCATGGTTAATTAAATATCAAGATATTTCGTTTATTACACCTTTTTTATTATTAGTACCCGTTTTAGCTGTAATGATTTCTTCTATAGTATTTGGTGAAATACTTACTTTTGAATTTTTGTTAATTTCTTCTGTGATAATCTTTGGGATATTTTTGGTTTTTATTGCAAAAAAAGAAAATAAATAAATACCTAAGATAATTTTTTACTTTTAAGA
>CAJXWI010000525.1 GCA_913062735.1 uncultured Arcobacter sp. | reverse complement strand
ATCTCGCAGTTAAAAAAAATCACTAAATTACATTAAAAAACGCCTCAAAAAAGAGAAGCGTCAGAAATAAGATTATTAAACAATCTTATTTTTAGAATTTGTATTTGCTTACAAATAAAAGATTCTTTGAACTAAGATCTGCATCTGTATTAGAATCTTTATATCTATATTCTAAGCCTAAATCAAATTCCTTTGTTAAAGCGTAATTTACTCCAAGCATTGCTTGATAAACAAATGCCGATTCATCATTTGAACCATCATCATAATTTGCTCCACCTAGTCCAAGTCCTACATAAGGTGTGAAATCAGAATCTAAGTTGAGATTATAAAAACCATTAATCATTAGATTATGATTTCTTCCTTTTCCACTTACTGCTACGTTGGTGATTGAATTTGCAGCAGAAACGTTCCACTTGTTTCTTTCGTAGGTATATTCTACTTCAAGATCAAATTCTTGTATTTTAGTTCCCAATGCTAGCGTAAGTATTTTTTCATTAGAAAATTCAATAGCATTATTTCTTGAATCTACACTTGACGTTCCTAAACCTAATTTTACATACAGTTCTTGTGAGAAAAGACTTGTGCTAAGAGCTAAACTTACAAGACTTACAATCGCTATTTTTTTTATCATTTTGTTTCCTTTTAATTTATGAAATAATATTAAAAGTTCTTTTAAAATAAGCTTAATTATTATTTAATATAATTAGTTTAGTGAAAATTGAACATTAATTGGTGACTTTTAGAGATGTAAATAAGCCTTGCTTGTTAATATTTTTGTAGAAATTATGCTAAAATTCCTTAAAAAGAGTAATATGCCTGGACGTTTAGTAATATATGATGATATACGCTTCAAAGAAGAGTGTGGTGAGCTTATAAAGTTTGATATGGTACAAAAGCTTAATCCTTCTTACAATATAGCTCCTACTCTTGCGATTCCTGTACTTTTAAACAATGGCAACTATTTATACGGACATTTCGGATTTTTGCCTTCTTGGGCAAAAGACAGAACTTCTATGAACATAAATGCTAGAAGCGAAAGTATTTTTGAGAAACAAACTTTTCGTGAGGCGTTTAAAAGTAGGCGTTGTATTGTTCCTATTAACGGTTTTTATGAATGGAAAAAACAGAATAAAGAAAAAATACCTTTTTATGTTTCTTCTAAAGAAAACAATTACATGGGCCTTGCTGGTATTTGGGATGAGTGGTTTGATAAAGATTTAAACATGAAAATTGTGACACTTGCAATCATTACTTGTGATGCAAATGACAAATTAGGAGAGATCCATCATCGTATGCCTGTCGTATTAGAAAAAGAGAACTTTTCAAGCTGGCTAAATTCTTCTAATATTGAAGCATTAAATAAAATGTTTAGAATATATGAAAGTGAAAATATACAGATGCAAGAAGTGTCTAAAGAAATAAACAAAGTCTCTTTTAATGAGATTTCTTGTTTAAAACAAGTATTTAAAAAAGATATAAAAATAAAAGAAGAAAAGATTTCTTCTTTATTTGACTTATAACCATTCTTTTAATGCTTTTGGTTTTCCTAGAAAATAACCTTGTCCATACGTAATTCCTATTTGTGTTAATTCATCTACATCTTCTTGTGTCTCAACATACTCAGCAACCGTTTTTTGCTTTTTTAAAGTGGCTATTTCATGAATATATTTTATTACCGCTCTATCTGTAGGGTCATTGTGCATATCTTTTATAAAAGAACCATCAATTTTAATAATATCAAAAGGCAAGCTTTTTAAGTATTCAAAAGAAGCCATTCCTGTACCAAAATCATCTAATGCCAAACCAATACCTACACTTTTTAACCATGAAATAAACTCATTTGCTAAAGAAAAATTTCCAATAGCAGAAGTCTCTGTTACTTCTAATTCTAGTTTTTCCCAAGGAAAATCAAAATGAGCAACAGCTTCTTTTACTTTCTTCTGGAAAGTAGGGTTGTTTAAAGAAGCACCATCAAGATTAATATGAGCAGAATGAAGTTTAGATAAATGATTTTTATCTTTGCTTACGCTTTCTAAATACGTCCATAAAACATACATATCAATATCACACATAAGTTGATATCTATTAGCAGTAGGTAAAAAATTATCAGGAGGTATAAAGTTGTTTTCTTTGTCCCACATTCGTATTAGTATCTCATAAGAATACTCATCGCTTTTTTCTTGTAGAGGTACAATCGCTTGTGCAAAAAGTTCAAAACGTGAACCAGAACCCAATAAGGCTTCTTTGATATTAGAGGCCGTTTGCACTTCTGCATCAAAACGTTTTGTAATATCATCGTCTTTTTGGTAGATGTAAGCAGTGTTTTTCCCAAGTGTTTTTGCCGTATACAAGGAAGAATCACCAATTTTTGTTAGTTCATTTAAGGTATATTCATTGGCCTTAAAACAAACGACTGCAATACTTGAACTTACACTAAGTGCTTTTTGTTCCCAAACAAAACGATAATCACTTAATTGATCTACACTTTTATCAATTAAAGAAGAAAGCTGCTCATCATTGTTTATTTTTAATATAACAATAAAATGATCCCCATCTACTCTTGCAAAAATAGAATTTTCTGGTAAGGTCTGAGCATATGAATGCGCCATCATTTTTAAAAGTTTATCTCCTGCTTGGTAACCAAGTGTTTCATTTACCAATTTAAAATTATCAATATTAATATTAATCATGCAATATTGGCAAGTATCATCGCTTTTTAACATTATTTTTAATTCTTTGTCAATATAAAAACGATTAAATAAACCTGTTAATTGGTCATGATTGGCTTGGTATACTAATTGTTGAGAGGAATTAAAAATTTGTTTCATCATAGTATTAAAGCCATCAAACAATTCTTTAATTTCATTTTTGGCCTGTGTTTTTAAGGGCTTGATTTCTTTTTTTGTTGGGTCGCTTGAAGAAATAGAATGGCTTAGGAGTGCAAAAGGCCTGGTATAACTTTTGCTTAAATATAAAGAAATAAAAAAACTCAAAAT
>CAJXWI010000524.1 GCA_913062735.1 uncultured Arcobacter sp. | reverse complement strand
TAATTAAGTATATATACTTAATTAAGGTAATGGTTAAATGAAAATATATGTAACTAAACAAAATGTAGCAATTGGTTATTTAGAAGAAACAGTATTTGGTGAAATATCTTTTGTATATCTAGAATCAATTGAGCCTGAAGCATATATCCCTGGGCTTACAGAAAAAGTAAACCATTCAAGTAGTGGATTATTTACTGTCTTTAATAACTTTTTACCTGAAAACAATCAAGTTGACCTTTTAAAACAAAAGTTTAAGATACAAAGCAATATAGAAGTATTGTTGTATCTAGAAAATATTCATGGAAGTTATGAGTTTACGCATGAAGATAACTTTGTCTTGCAAGAGACCAGTATTTCTAAGATTATTAATTACGCTGATATCAGAAAAGATGTACTTAATAATGACTATACATATCCCAATATATTAGAAGATTACGAAATTAATATAAATGATGATTTTATGTTTCCCAGTGGAATTGAAAATAGTAATGTTATAGGATTAAGTGGCTTTCAATATAAATTTAGTGTTGATATAGATTATGATAAAAAAGTAATTGGTAAAGGGAGAGGGCCTAAAAACGAATATTTTATAAAACCTTACAGTAAGTATTACACTACTTTCGCACCAAAAGAGAGGGATAGACTGTATCTACCCTATCTCTTGATTAATGAGCATATGTTTATGAGTATGGCTAGGGATTTAGGTTTTGATGTACCATATAATGCAATTATAAAACAAGAATACGATTATCACTATATTATAAAGCGTTTTGATAGATATAAAGGATTCTCTTTTGATCATGAGGAATTTGCTACATTAATGGGTATTGATTCAGATAAAAAATATACTCCAACATTAAGACAAGTTTTTAAGAAGGCAAAAGAATATTTAGATTCAGATAAGATATATGAGCTTATGAAGTTTTTTATTTTTTCAATAGTTATATCTCATGGAGATTTGCATTCCAAAAACATCTCATTAATAAACAATTCGAATTCATTGAGTGAAACAAAAAAAAGTCTTTCGCCATATTACGACATCTCTACTACTAATATTTATAAAGGTATTGACAAAAAAGACATTGGTATGAAACTTAATAGTAAAACTTCAAATATCAAAAGAGAAGATATTATTGAGTTTGCTAAGTCAATCGAATTAGATGAGAACGAAATCAATACCATCATAGATGAAGTATGTAATTATTTCATTGATAATTTCAAAAATAGATATATTGCATTACTACCAGCAAATATAAAAGCTCTTCCTTTTTATAAAAGTACTTATGGTAAACCAGATTCATTTGAGAGTATGTTAAATAAATACTATGAAAGGAAATGTGCACTTATAGGAACACATTTCGGAATTAAAAAAGAGGAAGAATTTTTCTAGTATACTCTCCATATTATCAGAGATTTATATGAATATTTTATTTATTTTTAAATTTGTAAATATATAATAAATGCAATCATTAGAACCCAAACAAATGCTCCCATATCACTGAATGCAACTTTAAAGTCTTGACCTGAAGGTATTGAACTATCCAATAGTCCAATAATTATAAATACGTATAATAGTGTTGAATATAAATTATCTTCCATATATAAATAATAATACTGATCAACAAAATAAATTGCAATTAATAATATCAATGGTGCCATTGCAATAGGAAACTTATTATACCATCTAAGATTACATGATTCTACATAACCCAAAACATAACCACCCTCTACCCTAGTTGGAAATAAAGAAATCTTTGTAGGTTTACCATTGAGTACAATTGATGCAAATAAATGGGCTAACTCATGGAGTAAAGTTCCATGCAAATTTACTAACCAAGCGCCCATCATTGTCCGTTTTACATTTCGTTTTAATCTATCTATAATCAATACTGCAAATATAAAGAAATAAATATTGTTGTTAATTAAATTATGTAGGTATTCTTCCATTCTTACTCCTGTATACAAATCCCATTAATTTCAAAACTTCCATCTGGACAACTTTGAATTTTACACTTCCCATTATCTTCATAAATTCCATTAGTTGTAGGACATGTTGATATCTCACAATACGTAGTTTTATCATTTGCAACGATATCACAAAATTGTCCGAAACAAGGAAGTCTATCTGAATTACAAACTTCAAGTGAACATTGATATCCTGAGCCATATCCTTGGTCTTGACAAGTACTATATGGATTTGAACACCCTAATGTTTGTCTAACGCAACTACTCGTTTCAAGCTCAAAGTTTATGCAGTCTCCAAATGTATCATCAACACAACCTGGATCACTCTTTTCATTTAACAATTGCCAGTTTTGTCCAAATTCGTTTACCTCATCTTTACATTCATAGGTATAGTAAGTATATGAATCAGCTTCTCGTGAACAATATCCACTAGGCTGTATTGTTCCATCCTTAATACAAGTGTTTTCTACTGGCGATGCCACACAAGAAAATTCTGGTCCTTCATATATCTTTCTACACTGACTATCACTTCCAAATTCACTGTAACCTGTTGGACACTCAACTGGAACTGCTGCACATTTATCTTTTGAATCATCTACATTACCAAAAGTATTTGAATTACAATTAGCATCTTCTGATGTTATGTTTTGTACAAATGAGCAACCCTCATTATTGTTATTAACAAAACCATCTGGACAACCATGTTGTGCTAATTCAGTTGATGCAAAATTAGACCTTCTCCACGTTCTGTTCCATGAGAAATAAACATAATCACCATCATAGAAGAGCGGCTCCATCTATCACTTAACCATCCTGCTGGTATTGCTCCTAAACCAATTAAGAGAGCTCCAAGAGTCCAAAGAGAAATTAATTCATCATAGGTAAATTTCCATTCTTGTTCAAGTGATAGAACGATTACAAAATAAAAAGCAGCAAACATATGCATAAATGCATGCCCTATTGAAGAAAAAAAATTGTTAGATTGAAATTATTCAATTTCTTCTAATTTTAAGGATGCAGAATTTATACAAT
>CAJXWI010000523.1 GCA_913062735.1 uncultured Arcobacter sp. | reverse complement strand
CAATAAAGCGTGAGTACAAACCACTTTGCCCCGTATCAATGACACCTAACTCTATTGCTTCACTTAAATTGTGATGATTGTTTTTTAAATAATTAATAGTATCACCAGATTTAGGAGCATAACCAATTTCAAATTTTTCTATAGAAAATTCAGAAATTCCTCTTTGCCTAATATAGTCCTTACACGTTTCATTACTAATGAATAAACGCTGGTAGAGTTTATTTAAGTCTTCAATAATTTTTACACTTTGTGCTTTTTGACCTTTTTCATCATAGCTAAGCGTTACATTGTACATTCCTGCTAGTTTTTCCAGTGTTTCGGGGTAAGACAGTTTTTCATATTCCATTAAAAAATTAATAGAATCTCCCCCTACTCCGCAACCAAAACAATGGTATATTTGTTTTGCTGGGCTTACAACAAAAGAAGGAGTCGTTTCTCCATGAAAAGGACAGCAGGCTTTAAAATTAGCGCCAGCTTTTCTTAGTTCTAGAAATTGAGATATTACATCTACAACATCTAATTGGGATTTTAAACTTTCTATTGAGTCTTTTGTAATCATATGCGATTGTATCTAATGCAATATTAGATTTTGTTTTAGCATCTTATTTATTAACTATACTTATGTTATTATATTTTATTCTTAAAAGAAAAGGTAACAATGGAAGGTTTAGTACTAGAATATAGAGATCCCTTATTTGGTATTGTTATATTTTTCTCTTTGATTTTTTGTATCTCGTTTTTAACGTACTCATTTGGTGCATATAAAGAGAGAAAAGCAAGATTAGAATATAGAAAACTTCTTAAACGTTTTGAGTTAGGGAAATTAAAAGAAGAAGATTATGTTCATTTATATAAAACATACAACTTGCCTTTTGACTCTATTATCTTATTGGCCTCAAGCTTTTTACATAAAGGTGATTATACCAAAGCAATTTCTGTGTATTTAGCCCTTTTAGAACATGTAACTAACCGTGTCAAAAAAGAAGAACTGCTTGAATTATTAGGAACTACTTATTATAAAGGTGGTTTTTTACAACGTTCAAAAGATATTTTTCTAAAAATTCTAAAATTTTCACCACGAAATACAAATGCTTTGCAGTATTTATTATTAATTTATGAAAAATTAAAAGATTTTGACAGAGCTTTTGAAGTTTTAGAATCTTTAGATGAATTACAAGTAGATATCTCAAAAGATAAAATTTATATAAAAACACTAAGAGTAATAAATGATCCACTTTTATCTTATGAGAAAAAAACGCAGGCTTTAAATACTTTATTTGAAAACAACAAGATTATTGAACGCTTATTTGCGCAATATCTAATTATGTTTAATAAAACATTTTTGTGGGAAAATATTGAACGTTTTGAGGTAAATAAATTTACGGATTTGATGTGGTATCAAAAATTTGAAGACATTGATTTTGATAAAGTTAGTAATAACTCCTTTTTAGAGCAGTTATACAATGCAAAATCGTATTTAAACACTTTAAAACATTCAAAAGATTTTGATTTTGATATATTAATTTTATTAAATACTCATGAACACGATACAAAAGCAGATTTAGATTTTGAATTTATTTGTACTTCTTGTAAACATGTGCATCCAATTTTTGAATCAAGATGTCCTCATTGTCATTGTATTTTGAGTTTTAATGTAAAACACATGCTTATTAAAAATTCGTATGAAAAAAATCAATCTTTATTGTAAAAAATTATTTTTATCAAAACAACCTACTTAGTAGTAAGAATGATACCAATAAACAATCCTCATTGTGTTTTTCATCAAGAAGTTTCAAAAAGTCACAATATAAAAGCAATTGTGATAAAAATACGCAGAGCCAATAGGCATAATGAAAGATGTGATATACTTGCATCCACGCAAAAAAATTAAAAGAACAGGAAAAATTTAATATGAGTGATTACTTAAAGTTAGAACAGTGCCTGGATTATCAGTTTAAGAATAAAGACCTGATAGTCGAAGCACTTACACACAAAAGTTTTAAAAAACCCTATGATAATGAGCGTTTAGAATATCTAGGAGATGCAGTCCTTAATTTGATTGTAGGAGAGTTTTTATACAAAAAGTTTCCCAAATCAAATGAAGGAGATTTGTCTAAAATAAGGGCTTCTTTGGTAAATGAAGCTGGTTTTACGCGGCTTGCAAATGAAATAAAACTGGGTGATTATATTTATTTATCTATTGCAGAAGAAAGAAACAAAGGAAGATCAAAAGCATCTATCCTTTCAGATGCTTTTGAAGCAATCATGGGTGCTATTTATTTAGAATCAGGCCTTGAAATTTTAAAAGTTATTATTTTGGATTTATTAAACAGATCCTATGAAGAAATAAACTTATCGGTATTATTTTCTGATTATAAAACAGCCTTACAGGAAATAACGCAAGCACAATTTGCTTCAATTCCTGAATATAAAATTGAGGCCTCTTATGGTCCTGATCATAAAAAAGAGTTTGAAGTTTCAATTTGGATTGATGGAAAACATTATGGACAAGCAATAGGAAAAAGTAAAAAACTTGCACAACAAGCCGTAGCTAAGATCGCACTTAATCAATTAAAAAGTGAAGTTTAATGAATAGTTTTGGTCAAAACTTTAGATTTACTACTTTTGGTGAGAGCCACGGAAAAGCAATAGGTTGTGTTGTTGATGGAGTTCCTGCGGGAATAAAAATCGATGAAGAATTTATTCAAAGTGAAATGAACAGAAGAAAACCTGGTCAAAACAAATATGCAACTGCTAGAAAAGAAGGCGATGTAATCGAAATACTTTCAGGCGTATTTGAAGGGTTAAGTACTGGTACTCCTTTAGCTATGATTATCTTTAATGAGAATCAAAAATCAAAAGATTATACAAATGTTAAGGATTTATTTAGACCAGGACATGCTGATTTTACTTATTTTGCGAAATACGGATTAAGAGACTATAGAGGTGGTGGAAGAAGCAGTGCAAGAGAAACTGCCTCAAGAGTAGCAGCTGGTGCAA
>CAJXWI010000522.1 GCA_913062735.1 uncultured Arcobacter sp. | reverse complement strand
AATACAGGTTGGACTGGTGGCCCTTATGGTGTTGGTTCAAGAATGACAATTAAAAATACAAGAGCTTGTATTAATGGAATTTTAGATGGTTCTATCAATAATTCTGAATTTGAAACGCTTCCTATTTTTAATTTAGAAATTCCTAAAACACTTGATGGTGTTGAAACGATTGTTTTAAACCCAAGGAATACATGGAGTGATAAAGAAGCATATGATGAAATGAGAAAAAAACTTGCAGGAATGTATATGAAAAACTTTAAAAAGTACTTAACTTTAGAGAGTGAATATGACTTTACTTCAGCAGGCCCTCAACTGTAAAAGAAAAAAGCCAATAAGTTAAACTTATTGGCTTTTATTATTAAGACCCTGAAGAATAGAGCTTGCTCTATCCTTCTATTTGTATCTCTTCAAATATCTCTAATCCAAAACCATTTAATCCATTGTATGAGTGTTTCCCACCAGAAGTAAGTAGTTTAATTTGTTTTATATTTAAAGCATTTAAAATTTGTGCTCCAATTCCATAATCTTTTTGCGAATCTTTATTAGCAGCACTGTCATTAAGGAAAATCAATACTCCACCTTTTGCCTGTAAAAAATTAATTGATTTTAGCATTGAATGCAGTTTATCATCATGTAAAAATAGTTCTAAATCAGGTATTACTGTATGAAACTTTACATGGGATAACTCTTTTGTTTCACCAAAAACCATTACGGTGTGAATATTATCCAGATGATCTTTAAATTCTTTTTTTATAATGCTTGAGCTAAAAAAAGTACTTTGTAGAGAAGCTATTTCTTCTACTAATGTTTCATGAGATAATCTATATTCTACTAAATCTGATATATACACTTGTTTTAATTCATGTTTAGCAGCAAATATATCTAAATCGTCACGTCTGGCCATTGAGCCATCTTCTTTCATTATTTCACAAATAACAGCTTCTCCATTAAAACCAGCCAATTTACATAAATCAACGCTTCCTTCTGTATGCCCTATTCTAGCCAGAACTCCACCGTCTTTTGCAATTAAGGGAAAGATATGACCTGGTTTAACAAGCTCAGTAGATTTAGATACAGGGTTTGCAAGAATTTTAATAGTATCATCTCTCTCACCTGCTGAAATACCCGTAAGCGCATCTGCAGCATCTACAGAAACAGTAAACGCTGTTTCATAAGAAGATGTATTTGATACAACCATAGGGTTTAATTCTAATTTGTTCGCTGTTTCTTTTGTGACAGAAACACAAATTAAACCTTTTGCATGTGTTGCCATAAAGTTTACTTTTTGAGGAGAACTTAAAGCAGCTGAATAGACTAAATCTCCCTCATTTTCTCTGTCTTCATCATCCAACATGATTACCATGTTACCTTTTCTTATCTCTTCAATTGCTTCTTTTACTCTTGTTAATGCATTCATATTTACTCTTTTATTTAGTCAGTTGTCTTAAATAATAAATTATATTAAAAAATACTTTCTGATCCATTTTATTTATTTTTTAAATTATAGCAGAAATTTTAAAATTTGGCCCCAAAAGTATTGACAATAAAATAATTTTCAACTATAATTTCGGCACTTAAATTTGGGGTATCGCCAAGTGGTAAGGCATCAGCTTTTGGTGCTGACATTCTCAGGTTCGAATCCTGATACCCCATCCATTTAAGGTCTAAAACGTCAAGGTAGTTCAGCTGGCTAGAACGCTGGTCTCATAAGCCGGAGGTCGGGAGTTCAAGTCTCCCTCTTGATACCATTTATAAGTTTTACTTATAAAAAACATTTTGGATGCTGGTGTAGCTCAGTTGGCTAGAGCAGCTGATTTGTAATCAGCAGGTCGTAGGTTCAACTCCTATCACTAGCTCCACTTTTACTAAATTTCTTTAATACATTATTGTATAAAACAGAGTATATTTAAGCCGCGAACTTGAAATATTTATTGTAAACTCTGTTTTATATAAAACTAACAAAACTTTTTTCTCTATTTTGCTTAAAACTTTTATCATGCTTACTGGTAAAGCTAGAATTTTTTTTAAATTCTTATGGATATCATCAATTTTCTTTGACTTGTTATATACGATGAAGTTAATATTACTGTGATGATTGCTAAAGGCGTTTTAGTTATTCACTTAATAGAGATTCTCTTATTTATGCTCTAGAATACTTTTCGCTCATTTTAAGTTTTTTGTCTTTAATTATTAGATATTTTTATGAGAAAGTGAGAAATAAAGCTTAGTGTACACTTTATTATAAGTATTTACTCTGGTACTTTAAAGGCTACTTATTCTTCAATACTAGATGGAAGTCAAATTCTAATGAATGAAATAGAATTTTTAATAAGGGTATTAAAAATCAACTAAAATACTTTAATCTTTAAAAGTATCTCTTATTTTTAAAAATTCTGATAATTTATCAAAAAAGATATCTACTAATTTAGGATCAAAATGTTTTGCTCTTTGTTCTTTAAACAGGTCAAATATTTTTTTATCGGGCCAAGCTTCTTTATAACACCTGTCGCTCCCTAAAGCATCAAATACATCTGCAATTGCAGTTATTCTTCCATAAATATGTATATCTTCCCCTTTTAACGCTCTTGGATACCCTGAGCCATCATATTTTTCATGATGTTCATTTGCTACAATGGCAGCTACTTTTAATATTGATTTATTAGAGCCTTTGAGCATATCATAGCCTATACTTGCATGCGTTTTCATAATTACAAATTCTGATGGCGTGAGTTTCCCTGGTTTATTTAAAATATTATCTGGAATTCCTATTTTCCCAATATCATGCATAGGACTTGCTTGTTTTAAAATTTCTGCATCTTCCTTTTTTAGGCCATAATATAAAGCGAAAAGTTTTGAGTACTCAGCAACCCTTTTTACATGCATTCCTGTTTCTTGACTTCTTGTTTCTGCAACTGATCCCAGTCTAAATACAACTTCTTTTTGTGTCTCTTCAATTTCATCAATTAATAGCACAATTTTATTATTTGCTACTTTAAGATTTTTTAA